>NZ_JARESS010000089.1:0-18812 GCF_046027915.1 Paraburkholderia sp. RL17-347-BIC-D | reverse complement strand
ACTGGTCGCGCAATTCATGGATCGAGCTGATGACTTTCATGATTGGACAGGGATTTCCTCGCGCGGCGCAAGACCGGATGGACGCAAAACCCTTGGGATTGCGCGGCCCGCGGCCTCACTGGTAATGACAGGTTCGGAGCGCCGGATTGTAGTGGATTTGCGTGCCTGCCGCACCGAAAAGAGGCACCTTCTCCCGCCGGGCGGAATTGCGCCCGGTTCGAGGGCTTCAGGCGGGCAGATAGGCGAGGCGCACATAGATCGGTGCGAACGGCTCCGCCTGGGTGATTTCGACGAGCGATTCACGGCACAGCTCGAGCACGGCGATGAAATTCACCACCACCACCGGCACGCCCTTGCTCGTGTCGAACAGGTCGGAGAACTCGATGAAGCGCGCGTTCTGCAGTTGCCGCAGGATCGAGCTCATATGCTCGCGCACCGACAGCTCTTCGCGCGAAATCTTGTGATGCTGGACCAGCTTGGCGCGCTTGATCACGTCGGCCCACGCGGCGCGCAGGTCCTCGCTGTTCACGTCCGGAAAACGCGGCGTGATGCTTTGCTCGATGTAGACCTCGGCGCGCAGGAAATCGCGCCCGAGTTGGGGCAATTGGTCGATGCGCTGCGCGGCGAGCTTCATCTGCTCGTATTCGAGCAGGCGCCGCACGAGTTCCGCGCGCGGATCCTCGGCTTCTTCGCCGCTGTCGGCTTTCTTTACCGGCAGCAGCATGCGCGACTTGATCTCGATCAGCATCGCGGCCATAAGCAGATACTCGGACGCGAGTTCGAGATTGGTCTGACGCAACTGGTCGACGTAGCCGAGGTATTGCACCGTGACGTCCGCCATCGGGATGTCGAGCACGTTGAAGTTCTGCTTGCGGATCAGGTACAGCAACAGATCCAGCGGTCCTTCGAACGTTTCGAGAAACACCTCGAGCGCGTCCGGCGGGATGTACAGATCCGTCGGCAGCTTGAAAAGCGGCTCGCCGTACAGGCGTGCGAAAGCAATGCCGTCGACGATGTCCGGTGTCGAATCGGTGGCGGGCGCGGCGAGCGCGGCGTCGGCCGGCGCTGCGCCGTGTGCCTCGTCGGCGTGACTCACGCGCTTAGAAGTTTTGATAGTACGAGTAAGGCGTCTGTTCTACGCGCGAGGCTCTCTGCTCGGCGCGTTCTTCCAGATCGATCGGCTGTTTGTCCCACAGCAGCGCGCGGCCGCGGCGTTGTTCGGCTTCCAGATTGGGTTTCTGTTGCTTGAGCTGGTTCAGGAACTGGGTGATGTCCGATTGATACATGGCTCGACGTCCGTGGTGTAGGAATTGGCGGCTGCCCGGCGCTCATTGGCCCGTTGCCTCGCGCGGCGCCCGCTGCTATTCCATAATTTTACCGCATGCGCGGCGCGCGGTCGAAAAACGGCGGCCAGGCCGGGCGGGCGGCGCGTGAAAATAGCCGGAACCCGCGTGGCAGGGCGTGCGTCAAAGGCGGGCGCGTCGGCGGGCGTGGCGGTATTGCGGCTGTTGTGGGCGTTGTGGGTGCTTGGCGTTAGCGCGACACGGCGGCATTGGTGTCCGCATCGGCCAAGCGGCACGGGCACCGGCACTGGCACTGGCACTGGCAACGGCAACGGCAACGGCAACGGCAACGGCAACGGCAACGGCAACGACACCGGCAACGGCAACGGCAACGGCAACGGCAACGGCCAGCTGCTTTGGCATCGGCACCGACACCCGCGTCCGCGTCACGCAGCATGGCGCGCCGCGCGCGAACCCGACGGTAAAGCCCGCCGGCAAGCCGCGGACACAGTTTTAGAGATCTCGCGGCGTCCCGCCGATGTGGTCAAATAGCGTGCTTCGGCCGCCGCGGCGCGGCTGAGCGACAAGAATTCATCAACCACGGCTGGAGGTCCTGTTTGGCGGGGTGTGCGATCGACAAGCTGCGGCGCGGCAAGGCCAGTTCCGGGCGTGGGCATCGCACGCCCATGCGGCGCTGGTGGCGCACGTGGCTGGCATTCGCCCTCGTCATGCTGACGCTTGCAACCGACAACGCCCACGCCGCAAAAGCAGCGGCCAGCTACAAGGTCGATATCGAAGCCACGCCGCGCTCGCTGCGCAAGCTGCTCGAGGCGCATCTGGATATCGCGCGTTTCGCCAAGCGCCCTGACATCAGCGACGACCAGTTCGAGTTTCTGATTACCGCCACGCCCCAGCAGGTCCGCGACTTGGCCTCCACGCAGGGCTATTTCAGCCCGGTCGTGCGCACCGACGTGCGCACCATCGACAATGCGAAGCGCGTCACGGTGAGCGTCGATCCCGGCCCGCAGACCGTCATCTCATCGATTTCGCTGTCGTTTCGCGGGCCGGTGCTGACCGAGGATCCGGCCCAGGAAAACGCCGCGCGCTTCGCATTTTCGCTGCACGAAGGCGATCCGTTCTCGCAGGGCGATTGGGACGATGCGAAAAACGCCTCGCTCAAGGCGCTGCAGGCGCGCCGCTATCTGGGTGCGAAGATTTACCACTCCGAGGCGCGGGTCGATCCGCGCACGCACGAGGCGAAACTGTTGGTCACGTACGACAGTGGGCCGACCTTCACGATGGGCAAGCTCGATGTATCGGGTACGCGGCGCTATCCGGAAAAGATCGTTGAGAACGTGAACCCGATCTCCGAGGGTGATATCTACGACGTTCAGCGCATCACCGAATTGCAGCGGCAGTTGCAGAACACGCCGTACTACGCGAGCGTCGCGATCGACGTGGACAGCGACCCGGCCAAGCCGGTCGAGACGCCGGTGCACGTGAAGGTGTCGGAATATCCGTACAACAGCATTCGAGGCGGGGTCGGCTATTCGACGGACAACGGCCCGCTGGTGCAGGGTTCCTATTCGTATCTCGACACGTTCGGCAAAGCGTGGCCGTTCACCATCCAGGGGCGCATCGACCAGATCCAGCAATACGGGCAAATTCAGCTCGCCATGCCGCCGGGGCCGCGTGCGTGGACCAATAGCGTGCTGGCGTCCTACACTACGACCGACGTATCCGACACGCGCATTTACAGTATCCGCGGCGGCGTGCAACGGGCCCGGACCTCGCAATTCATCGACTATAACTACTCGCTCCTCTTCTACCAGGACCGGCTCGATCAGAACTCGTTCGCGCCGACCACGAGCCGCGCGCTGGTGCCGGCTTGGTCGTGGACCCGGCGCAATACCGACGATCCGCTGTTCCCGCGCAAGGGCAACCTGATTCACGTCGAGGCGGGCTTCGCGGTCAAAGGCGCGCTGACCGACCAGACTTTCATTCGCGGCTACGCGCGCGGCCAGCAGTATCTGCCGATCGGCAAGGAAGACCTCGTGCTGATTCGCGCCGAACTCGGCGGCGTGTTCACGAGCGGCCCTTCGAGCGGTATTCCGGCCTCGCTGCTGTTTCGCGCGGGCGGCTCGAATTCCGTGCGCGGCTATGGCTATCAGAGTATCGGTAACAACGTCGACGGTTCGGTGCTGCCCACCAAGTATCTCGTCACGGGCTCGGCCGAGTACCAGCATTGGTTTAGTCACGACTGGGGCGCGGCCGCGTTCTTCGACATCGGCACCGCCACCGACACGTGGGGCGAAAAAGTCTTTTATCCCGGCGTCGGTGTCGGGGCGCGCTGGCGCAGCCCGGTCGGCCCGGTCAACGTCGATGTCGCCTACGGCATTCGCAACAACAGCGTGCGGCCGTATCTGACGCTTGGCATCGCCTTCTGATGAAAACCTGCTTCCACATGATCCACGCATGACCACGGACGTTTCCGCCCAACCTCCCGCGCAGCCGCCCGGTGCACAACCGCCGGAGCAGCCGCCCGAACAGCAGCCGCCGCCCAGGCGCCGGCTCGGCCGGTTGCTGCTGAAAACGTTCGCGTGGACGGTAGCCGTGCTGGTGCTGTTGCTCGCGTTGGGGGTGGGTTTGTTGTACGGCGCGCTCACGACCGAGCGCGGCACCGCCTATGCGTGGCAGGCGGCGGTGAAGCTGCTGGGCGGCAAGCTGAGCGGCACGTTGGAGCGAGGCGCTCTCGCCAATGGCCTGCAATTGCGGCAAGTGCGGTGGCGCAGCCTCGACGGCAGCGGCACCGATATCCAGATCGACCGCGTGGCGGGTCGCTGGGCGCTCGCGCGCGAGCCGTGGCGGTTCACCATCGACTATCTGCATATCGGCACGGTGGACGCGCGTATTGGTTCTTCGTCGTCGAGCAGCAGCGGGCCGGTGAAGCTGCCGCAAGACTTGCGCTTGCCGATGCAGCTCGACGTTCGCGATGTCCAGGTCGACAAGCTGCTGCTGCATCAGGGCGCGTCGACGACCGAATTCTCGCGCTTCGTCTTTCATGGACGTAGTGACGGACGTCATCACGAGGCCGCGATCGAGCGGCTGGACACGCCGTTCGGCGCGGTGACGGCGGCCGCCAAACTCGACGGTTTGCGGCCGTTTCCGTTGACTGGGGACGTCGGCTATTCGGGCAAGGTGAACGACGAGGCGGTGCAGGTGGGTGGCCATCTGAGCGGCTCGCTGGAGAATCTCATCGCGGAACTCGATGCAAGCGGCATGAAGCTCGCCGGTCATGCGAGGGTCGAGGCTACGCCGTTCGGCGACGTGCCGTTGCAGCGCGCTACGCTGACCTTCGATCACATCAACCCGCAGGCTTTTGCGCCCGGCGCGCCGTTGGCCGACCTGGCCGTGCGGGCGGAGTTGCAGCCGGTGGGGCAGGGTGCGGCGGAAGAGGTCGTGTTGGGGGCGAGTGGGGTAACGGGGGCAAGTGCGGCGAGTGCGACAGGCGCTGCGCGCGGGGCCGGTGCGGCAAGTGGGGCGAAGGCAGCGGCAAAGGCCGCGAGTTCGGCGAGTGGTGGCAATGCCACGAACGTCACGAAGGCTGCGAGTACCACGAACGCCACCAACGCCACCAGCGTTTCCAGTTCAGCCCACGCAGCCAGTGCCGGCCGCGCTGCCAGCCAAAGCGCCCTCGCGGGCGCAGGCAATGCCGCCAGCGCAACGCAACCACCCATAGCGACAACCGGCAAACGCGACGCCAACCCCGACACCACCGCCAAACCCGCCGCGACTTTCGCAGTGACCGGCCACGTCTCGATCGTCAACGCCAAACCCGGCGCGATCGACCAGAACCTGCTGCCGATCATCGACGCCAACGCCGACGTTCGGCTCGACGCCCAGGCGCAGCGCATCTCGAACCTGAACGTGCGACTCGTAAAGAACGCCACGCTCACTGGTGGCGGCGCACTGAGCGGCAAGCGTGGGCAGTTCGATCTGAAAGTCGCCAACCTCGACCTGAACGCGCTGCAAGCAACGGTGCGGCCCACACAGCTGTCTGGCCCTATCGGCGTGCGTCTGAACGACGACGTGCAGAGCCTCACACTCGATCTCGCCGACCCGAAAGCGGCGCTGCGCGCCCAGGGCAAAGTGACATTCGATCCCGCCCGCATGAGCTTCAACGACGTGCGTATCACTTCGGGCAAAGGCCGCATCGATCTGTCCGGCGCGCTCAAGCACGACGCGAATTCCACCTACAACCTGAAAGCGCAACTGACCGATTTCGATCCGTTGACGCTGGCTTCGCAGATGCCGTCGCGCAAGCCGGTGACTGGACCGACGCCGGCACCGTCGGCTAGCCGTGCCAAAAACAGCAAAACGGCGGAGGCCGCCGCGCAAGTGGGCAGCACGGCCGGCGCAAAAAGCGCCGCGCCCGCCGACAAAGCCGCCGCCGCCGTAAAAAACACCGCCAAGGCGGCAGTCAAAAGCGAAGTAGTCGAGCGCAAAACCCCGCCGCCGCCGAAACGCGGCGCCCCGCCTGCCCGCAAGATCGAGGCACGTGTGAACGGCACGCTCACCGCGGCCGGCATGCTCGGCCCGGTCTTCACGACCAAGGCCGAATTCAAGCTCGGTCCGAGCGTCTACGACGGCCTGCCGTTGACCGGCGGCGGCACAATCCAACTGGCGGGCTCGCGGATTTTGCCGAGCCGCGCGAACCTCTCGGTCGCGGGCAACCAGGTGGATTTGCAAGGCAGCTTCGGCGCACGCGGCGACCGGCTGAAGTTCCGCGTCGACGCGCCGGAACTGGAGCGCCTTGGCTTCGGTCTCGCCGGACTCGTCGCGGCCGATGGCGACGTCACCGGCTCGTTCGCGCATCCGAATGTCGTGCTGAACTACAAGGCCGACAGCGTGGTGTTCGGCAGCAACCGCATCGGCCACGCGGAAGGGCACGCCGAACTGCGCGACGGCGCGAACGGCGCGCTGGTCTTTACCACCGACGCGCGTAACCTCAGCGCAGGCGGCGTCGATCTGAACGTGCTCACGGCGCGTCTGTCCGGCACGCGCGCCAATCACACGCTCGAGGCCGCCGCCACCGGCAAGCTGCAAGACCGTCCGCTCGATCTCACGCTGGCCGCCAACGGCAAGCTGACCGAAGCGCGCGACGGCACGCGCTGGGACGGCACCGTCACGCGCCTGCAGAATCGCGGCACACCGGCGTTGAATCTCGAGTCGCCGCTCGCCGTCAGCGCCGGGCCGGACCGCCTGACGCTCGGCACGACGCGGCTCACGCTCGAAGGCGCGGTGCTGAGCCTGAAAACCTTTGCCTTCGACCACGGCAAGATTCAGTCGGCAGGCAGTTTGACCGGCATTTCAGTCGCGCGTCTGCAGGCCCTGCGGCACGAGATCACGGGTGAGCCGCCGCACGTCAAAACCGATCTGGTGTTCGACGGCGACTGGGACTTCGCGCTCGGCAGCACGGCGACCGGCCACATCCAGTTGCAGCGCCGTAGCGGCGACGTCACGGTTGAAATCGGCCGTGGTCTCGCCTCGCTCGGTATTTCGAGTATCGCCGCGCGCGCCGAATTCAGCGGCGGCAACCGGCTCAACGCCACTTTTCACGCGCAGGCGAGTCGCATCGGCGTGATCGACGCCGACGCGCACACCACGCTGGTGATGCGCGACGGCTTCCTGACCGTCAACGAGGACGGCGCGCTCACCGGCAACGTGAACGCCAACGTGCCGTCGCTGAAAACCACCGGCGGCCTGTTCGGTCCGAGCTATCTGCTCGACGGCCACCTCGCGCTCAAGCTTGCGCTCGCCGGCACCGTCGCCAAGCCGAACCTGACCGGCTCGCTGCTCGGCGACGGTCTCTCCGCGACGATGGTGGATCAGGGCGTGCAGTTGAAGGACGGCGTGGTGCGCATCGCGCTGTCGCACAATCTGGTGGACTTTCAACAGGTCGAATTCAATGGCGCGAGCGGCACTTTGCGCGCCACCGGCCGTGTGCGTCTGGACGGCGCAGAGCCGGATCTGACGGCGAGCATTGTCGCGGACAAGCTCGAATTGTTCGCGGCGCCGGATCGCAACCTGTCGCTGTCGGGCAGCGCGAGCGTCGCGAATGCCGGCGCGCAAGGCGGCATGGCGATCAACGGCAAATTCGTCGTCGATCACGCGTTGTTCGACATGCCGGAGCAGTCCGCGCCGAAGCTCGGCGACGACGTCGTGGTGGTGCGCCCGGACGGTTCGGTGGCGGGCGAGCGGCCACCGCCTGTGCCTGGTACCAACAAGCCGATTGGCCCGTTCGCCCCGCGCGCCAATATCGACATCAGCCTCGGCAACAACTTCCGCTTCCGCGGCCAGGGCGCGGACCTGGGCCTGACCGGCACGATCACCGCGATGAGCGCGCCGAACCTGCCGCTGCGCGCGGTGGGGAACGTGCGCGTCACGCAGGGCTCGACCTACACCGCGTTCGGCCGCAAGCTCAACATCGAGAACGGCTTCTTCACCTTCAACGGGCCTGTGGCCAATCCGGGCATCAACATCCTGGCCATGCGCCGCAACCAGCAGGTCGAGGCGGGCGTGCAGGTCACGGGCACGGTTCAATTCCCGACGGCGAAGCTGGTGTCAGAGCCGAACGTGCCGGATAACGAAAAGCTCTCGTGGCTACTGTTCGGCCACGGCACGGATCAGGGTAATAACCTCGGCCAGCAAAGCACGATGACGACGGCGCTCGCACTGCTCGGCAGCGCAAGCGGCAAGCGGATCGCGCAGACTTTCGGGCTCGACGAGTTTTCGATCGGACGAAGCGAAGTGGGGCTGACCGATCCGCAGGTGGTGATGGTGTCGAAGGCTATCAACGAGCGGCTCGTAATCGGCTACGAACAGGGGCTGCAGTCAGCGAGCAATGCGATCAAGGCGACGGTCAACCTGACGCGTTACTGGTCGGTCGCGGCTTACGGCGGCACGTTCTCCGGCGTCGATCTGCTCTATACGCGGCGCTTTGACCGGATCCGATGGTGATGGGCAGCGGGCGCGCTTAAATCTTCGCGCTGTGGCAAATAAAAACGGCACGCCTTTTCAGGGCGTGCCGTTTCTTCATGCGTGCCTTCGGCGTGAGACGCCGCGCTTTATTTCACGCGCATGCCCGGCTTCGCGCCGCTATCCGGCTCGAGCACATACAGGCCCGGTTCCGCTTTCTCGTCGGTGGCGGATGCGGCCAGCACCATGCCTTCGGACAGGCCGAACTTCATCTTGCGCGGCGCGAGGTTCGCTACCATCACCGTCAGCTTGCCGACCAGTTGCTCCGGCTGATACGCCGACTTGATGCCCGAAAACACGTTGCGGGTTTTCTCTTCGCCGATATCGAGCGTGAGTTGCAGCAGCTTGTCCGAACCTTCCACCGCCTTGCAGTCGACGATCTTCGCAATGCGCAAATCGATCTTCGCGAAGTCGTCGATCGAGATGACGCCGGGCGTTTCGTCCTTGTCGGCGGCGGCCGCTTTCGCTGCCTTCGACTTGCCCTTGGCGTCGGCCGGAGCGGCGGCTTCCGGCGTGGCTTGCAGCGAGTCGCGATTGGCGGCCAGCAGCGCTTCGATCTGCTTCGGATCGACGCGCGTCATCAGATGCTTGTACGCGTTGATCGGGCGGGCGGAGCTGAGCGGCACGTTGGCGTCGGCCCACACCAGCGGTTCGATGCCGAGGAAGCCTTCGACCGCTTCGGCGAGCTTCGGCAACACCGGCTTGAGCGCCAGCGACAGTAGCCGGAACGCTTCGATGCTCACCGTACAAGTTTCATGCAGCGCGACGCTGTTCGCCGGGTCTTTCGCCTGATCCCACGGCTTGGCGGTGTCGACGTAGGCATTCACGGCGTCGGCCAGTTCCATGGTCTGACGCAGCGCGCGGTTGTACTCGCGCGCTTCGTAGTTCGCGGCGATTTGCGGCACGGCGGCGCGCAGCGAGGCGAGCAGCGGATGCTGCATCGCGCTGTCCTGCACGCGGCCGTCGAAGCGCTTGATCAGGAAGCCGGCGGCGCGGCTCGCGATATTCACGTACTTGCCGACCAGATCGCTGTTCACGCGCGCCTGGAAGTCGTCGAGGTTCAGGTCGAGGTCTTCCATCGTGCTGTTCAGCTTGGCCGCGAAGTAGTAGCGCAGCCATTCCGGATTCAGCCCCGTGTCGATCACGCTCTGCGCGGTGATGAACGTGCCGCGCGACTTCGACATCTTCGCGCCGTCCACGGTCAGGAAGCCGTGCGCGAACACGTTGGTCGGCGTGCGGTGGCCCGAAAACTCGAGCATGGCCGGCCAGAACAGCGTGTGGAAATACAGAATGTCCTTGCCGATGAAGTGATACTGCTCGGCCGTCGAACCCTTGCGAATCCACGCGTCGAAGTCGAGACCGCGTTTTTCGGCGAGGTTCTTGAAGCTCGCGTAGTAACCGACCGGCGCGTCCAGCCACACATAGAAATACTTGCCCGGCGCGCCCGGAATCTCGAAGCCGAAATACGGCGCGTCGCGCGAGATGTCCCAATCGGCGAGTTTGGCTTCGCCGGCGTCACCCAGCCACTCGCGCATCTTGTTGGTGGCTTCCGGCTGCGCCAGACCGCCCACCCACGCGCGCAGGAAATTCTCGCAGCGCGGATCGGAGAGGCGGAAAAAATAGTGCGTCGACGTTTTACGAATCGGCGTGGCGCCGGAGACGACCGAGTACGGGTTGATCAACTCGGTGGGCAGATAAGTCGAGCCGCATACTTCACAGCTGTCGCCGTACTGGTCTTTCGCGCCGCATTTCGGGCATTCGCCCTTGATGAAGCGATCCGGCAGGAACATTTCCTTGACCGGGTCGTATGCCTGTTCGATATCGCGCGCGTCGATCAGGCCCGCTTCCTTGAGCGCCAGATAGACGTTTTCGCTGAGAACGCGGTTCTCTTCGGAGTCGGTCGTGTAGTAATTGTCGAACGAAATCCCGAAGCTGTCGAAGTCGCGCTTGTGTTCCTGCCAGACGCGGTCGATCAGCTGCTTCGGCGTGAGACCTTCTTTCTCCGCGCGCAGCATGACGGGCGTGCCGTGCGTGTCGTCGGCGCCCACGTAGTAGACCTCGTGCCCGTGCATTCGCAACGTCCGGACCCAGATGTCCGTCTGGATATATTCGACCAGATGGCCAATATGGATTTGCCCGTTCGCATACGGAAGGGCCGACGTGACGAGAATCTGGCGACGGCCTGACGGCGCGCCTGCGGAGAGATCGGTTACGGGTGCTGACATAAGGATGGTAGGAGCCTGCGGTGGGACGAAGGGTTGATTCTAGCAGGGCAGGCGCCGGGCGCGGGACGGGCCGTCTGGGGGCGCGGCCTGAGTCATCGTGGGGCGGCGCGGCGTGTAAACCGAGCGCCAAAAAAAAACCGGGGCTATTAACCCCGGAGCAACAACGACAAGAGGAGAATGGTGACGCGGCGGCATCGCCAGCCACGTACCGTAAAGACAGACAGCGGATTTTGCGCAGAGTTCGAAATTTTTTTCGTTCTCGTGCAAGATTCCTTTTTTCCGCCTTCCACGGCTTGCTAAAGCATAACGGTCGCCGGTGATACAGCCCCAGCGACCGGCTTTCTCAATCTCCCGCGGTCTCGTCCTTATTGCGTGGTGTGCTGAGCCGTGGCGCGCAGATAGATTTCCACGCGGCGGTTCGCTGCACGACCGGCTTCGGTGTTGTTGTCGGCGATCGGCTGGGTTTGGCCCAGGCCTTGTGCCGACAGGCGCTGCGGCGCGACGCCGCGCTGGCCCAGGTAGCCCGTCACGCTTTCCGCGCGGTTGACCGACAGCGTCTGGTTGTACGCCGGCTGGCCCGTGCTGTCCGTGTGCCCGACCACCTGAGCGATCAGTTCCGGATTCTGTTGCATGGTCTGCGCCAGTTGGTCCAGCACCGGCGCGAACGACGGCTTGACCGCGTAGCTGTTGGTGTCGAACGTGACAGAACTCGGAATGTTCAGCTTGAGCGAGCCATCCGGCTGTTCGGTGATCTGCGTGCCGGTGCCCTTGGTGGCGCCCGACAGCTTGTTGTGAATGGCTTGCCAGTTGTAGCCGGTGATGCCGCCCACCGCCGCGCCGACGCCCGCGCCGATCGCCGCGCCCTTACCGCCGCCGAAGATCGCGCCCAGCGCAGCGCCCGTGCCGGCGCCCACGCCCGTACCGACCGCCGTGTTGGTGCCCTGTTGGGTGGCGCAACCCGCCAGCAGCGAACCGGCAACAGCAAAGACAGCCAGGCGAGTCATAATTTTTGCATTCATTTTTGATTCCTCTTGAGTGAAGCCAGTCAGGCAAGCAAGGCGGCGATATGAAAAAATCCGTACGGCGAACCTGACGGCAGTAAAGCCGCCGGCTCGACAATACGAGAAGTCTTACGCCCTGCTCAGCCTCGGTCCGACAGTAAAGAAGGGTCTTCCGGCAAGGCTTGCCGCCAGCCACTACAATAATGGCTGAAGCATGCAGCGATGCGGCCCCCTGGCGTTCCGCCTGCCCGAAGGGTGCCCGGCACGCCTGGTTTTCGCAATGCTGTCTAACAATTTCTTTCAAATTCCGGCGCGTGGCCGAGATTTCGATTCCGCTGCGCCGCAGGTGTTCCCCACGGAGTGTCAATGAGTATCGATCGGGCTTTGGTCGACGCTGCCCTCGCAGCCGTCGCTGACCCCAACACCGGCCGGCCCTACGCGGCTGCCAAGAACATCAAGAACGTCGCGGTGCAGGGTGACACGGTTAGCGTCGACGTGGTACTCGGCTATCCGGCCATGCGCCAATTCGACGCGATCCGCACGCAATTTTCGGATGCGCTGCGCGCCGTGCCGGGTGTGGCCGACGTGCGTGTCCAGGTGTCGCAGCAGATCGCGGCGCATACCGTGCAGCGTGGCGTGAAACTGTTGCCGAACGTTAAAAACATCGTCGCGGTGGCGTCGGGCAAGGGCGGTGTCGGCAAGAGCACGACCGCCGTGAATCTTGCGCTGGCGCTGGCGAGCGAAGGCGCGTCGGTCGGTATTCTCGACGCGGACATCTATGGCCCGTCGTTGCCGATGATGCTCGGTATCGTCGGCCGCCCCGAGTCGCCCGACGAGAAGTCGATGAACCCGATGACCGGCCACGGCTTGCAGGCCAATTCGATCGGCTTCCTGATCGAGCAGGACAACCCGATGGTGTGGCGCGGCCCAATGGCCACTTCCGCGTTGGAACAACTGCTGCGGCAGACCAACTGGCGCGATCTCGACTACCTGATCGTCGACATGCCGCCGGGCACTGGCGACATTCAGCTGACGCTGTCGCAACGCGTGCCGGTGACGGGCGCCGTGATCGTCACCACGCCGCAGGACATCGCGCTGCTCGACGCGAAGAAGGGTCTCAAGATGTTCGAGAAGGTCGGCATTCCGATCCTCGGCATCGTCGAGAACATGGGTATGCATATCTGCTCGAATTGCGGCCACGAAGAGCATATCTTCGGCGCCGGCGGCGGCGAGCGCATGGGCAAGGAATACGGCGTCGACGTGCTGGGCAGCCTGCCCCTCGACATTGCGATCCGCGAGCAGGCCGACTCGGGCAAACCGACCGTGGTGGCCGACCCGCAAGGACGCATCGCGGAGATCTACCGGTCGATCGCGCGCAAGGTGGCGATCCATATCGCCGAACGCGCTCGCGACATGACGTCGAAGTTTCCCAATATCGTGGTCCAGAACACCTGAGAAAACGCCGGGCCGCCCCAAGTTTTGTCCCCCCTCGGGGGGCTGGCGCGAAGCGACGGGTTGGGGGCGCTCTTGACAGCCGTTCGGACAAGGGCCCAAGGCGTCTGTTTTCGCCTGGTCTCGCGGTATCATGTCGACTTCACAAGTTCGGCTCGGCGGCCGCAGGGGCGGCCGCCAGGCCGGCAAGAGGATCGCATGGGAAAACGAATCGACGGGCAGGCGGTGCATGCGTTCATCGTCCTGGCTGCCAGCAGTGTGCTGTTATGCGGCTGTAGCGCGTTCCTGAGACCACAGGAAAAACGTGCGGACGCGCAGTTGCTGCCCACCGTGGGCAATCAGGCGCGCGGTCTCGTCACGTTCATCGAGCGCTCGGACGGCGTGCAGGTTACCTACAATCTCTCGGGCATGCCGCCCAATAGCGACCACGCGTTGCAAGTGCACGAGCGCGGCGACTGCAATGCCGCCGACGGTTCCAGCGCCGGCCAGGTGTTCTCGCCGGCCGCCGAGCGTCTGAAATCGGGCGCGCGGGTCGAGGGCGACCTCGGCAATATTCACGCGGACGCGAACGGCGTGGCCACCGGCTTCATCGTCGCGCCGGACGTCTCGCTCGACGGCATCCGCTCGGTGTTGCAGCGCGCGGTTCTGCTGCATCACGACGCGACCGATCCGTACGCCTATCCGCAGCATGGCGCGGGCCCCGCGCTCGCGTGCGGATTGATTCGCCAATGAGCGTTGCGCGTGCCGCTTGATCGAGGCCCGCGCGCAGGCTGCCGGCGTTCAGCCAGGCGGCCTCGGGGCTGGCATCGGGCCGCTCCCGAACCCAACCTGCGGCAGCATTCTCACGATCGCGTAAAATAAGCGCCTTTCGTTCGGCTGCCTCGCCGGAGTGCCCGTCCTGCCAAGTAGGCGGGGCACTTAGCCGAAGGGGCTTAGAGCGCCGAACGGCCCGCGGCGTGGCTTTGTATCCGAAGTCAGCGCAACGAAGGCGCGCAGTAAGCCAAAAGTGACCCGGCACTTACCGGGTCGTTATCCGTCATACCTCTGTCATTCACGTCGAGCAGCGTTCACCTATGACTATCAAATCCGACAAGTGGATCCGGCGCATGGCCGCGTCGCACAACATGATCGAGCCGTTCGCGCCCGATCAGGTTCGCGTCTCCGAAGACGGCCGGAAGATTGTCAGCTACGGCACGTCGAGCTACGGCTACGACATCCGCTGCGCCGACGAATTCAAGATCTTCACCAACATCAACTCGACCATCGTCGATCCGAAGAACTTCGACGAGAAGTCGTTTGTCGACTTCAAGGGCGATGTCTGCATCATCCCGCCGAATTCGTTCGCGCTCGCGCGCACGGTCGAGTATTTCCGCATTCCGCGCAGCGTGCTGACCGTGTGTCTGGGCAAGTCCACTTATGCGCGTTGCGGGATCATTGTCAACGTGACGCCGTTCGAGCCGGAATGGGAAGGGCACGTCACGCTCGAATTCTCGAATACGACACCTTTGCCTGCGAAAATCTACGCGAACGAAGGCGTCGCTCAAGTGCTGTTTTTCGAAAGCGACGAGATTTGTGAAACGTCGTACGCGGATCGCGGCGGCAAATATCAAGGTCAGCACGGCGTCACGTTGCCCAAGACGTGACGTCGGCAGCGTACTGACCCACCAGCTATACCGGGTGACCGCTGCAATTTAGAGAATGCAGCGGTCGTTCTTTTTGGAGAATCGCCCATGAAGTTTCGTTTTCCCGTCGTCATCATCGACGAAGATTTCCGCTCCGAGAACATCTCGGGTTCCGGCATCCGGGCCTTGGCCGAAGCCATCGAGAAAGAAGGCGCGGAAGTGCTCGGGTTGACGAGCTATGGCGATCTGACTTCGTTCGCGCAGCAGTCGAGCCGCGCCTCGTGCTTCATCCTCTCGATCGACGACGACGAACTGCTGCCGTACGTCGATAACGTGGTGGTGGAAGGCGAGACGCCGGAGCTGGCCGCCGCGATCGTCGCGCTGCGCGCGTTCGTGACCGAAGTGCGCCGCCGCAACGCCGACATTCCGATCTTTCTGTACGGCGAAACGCGCACCTCGCGTCACCTGCCGAACGACATCCTGCGCGAACTGCACGGCTTCATCCACATGTTCGAAGACACGCCGGAGTTCGTCGCGCGCCATATCATCCGCGAGACCAAGGTGTATCTGGATTCGCTCGCGCCGCCGTTCTTCAAGGAACTGGTGCAGTACGCGGACGAAGGCTCGTATTCGTGGCACTGCCCGGGGCACTCGGGCGGCGTGGCGTTCCTGAAGAGCCCGCTCGGCCAGATGTTCCACCAGTTCTTCGGCGAGAACATGCTGCGCGCGGACGTGTGCAACGCCGTCGACGAACTCGGCCAGCTGCTCGATCACACCGGTCCGGTGGCGGCGTCCGAGCGCAACGCGGCGCGCATCTTCAGCGCGGACCACGTGTTCTTCGTGACCAACGGCACGTCCACGTCGAACAAGATCGTCTGGCACGGCACGGTTGCGCCGGGCGACATCGTGCTGGTGGACCGCAACTGCCACAAGTCGATCCTGCACGCGATCACCATGACCGGCGCGATTCCGGTGTTCCTCACGCCCACGCGCAATAACTTCGGCATCATCGGGCCGATTCCGCGCAGCGAGTTCGAACCGGAAAACATCAAGAAGAAGATTCTCGCGAACCCATTTGCCCGCGAAGCACTCGCGAAGAATCCGGATCTCAAGCCGCGTATTCTGACCATCACGCAGAGCACCTACGACGGCGTGATCTACAACGTCGAGATGATCAAGGAGATGCTGGGCGACTGGCTCGACACGCTGCACTTCGACGAAGCCTGGCTGCCGCACGCGGAATTCCACGAGTTCTATCAGGACATGCACGCGATCGGCGCGGGGCGTCCGCGCATCGGCGCCATGGTGTTCGCCACGCACTCCACGCACAAGCTGCTGGCCGGCATTTCACAGGCTTCGCAGATCGTCGTGCAGGATTCGAAGAACAGCCGCTTCGACAAGCATCGCTTCAATGAAGCGTATCTGATGCACACGTCGACCAGCCCGCAGTACGCGATCATCGCCTCGTGCGACGTGGCCGCGGCCATGATGGAAGCGCCGGGCGGCACCGCGCTCGTCGAAGAGTCGATCGCAGAGGCGTTGGACTTCCGTCGCGCGATGAGCAAGGTCGACGCCGAATACGGCGACGACTGGTTCTTCAAGGTGTGGGGCCCGGACCAGTTCGCCGAAGAAGGCATCGGCTCGCGCGAAGACTGGATGCTGCGCCCGAACGACAAGTGGCACGGCTTCGGTCCGCTCGCCGAGGGCTTCAACATGCTCGACCCGATCAAGGCGACCATCGTCACGCCGGGTCTGGACATGGACGGCGGCTTCGGCGAGTCGGGCATTCCGGCTGCGATCGTCACGAAGTACCTGGCCGAGCACGGCATCATCGTCGAGAAGACCGGGCTGTATTCGTTCTTCATCATGTTCACGATCGGCATCACCAAGGGCCGCTGGAACTCGATGGTCACCGAACTCCAGCAGTTCAAGGACGACTACGACAACAACCAGCCGCTGTGGCGCGTGCTGCCCGAGTTCGTCTCGCATCATCCGATGTACGAGCGCGTCGGTCTGCGCGATCTGTGCGAGCAGATTCACAGCGTGTACCGTGCGAACGACATCGCGCGCTTGACGACCGAGATGTATCTGTCGAGCATGGAACCGGCCATGAAGCCGTCCGACGCGTTCGCCAAGCTCGCGCACCGTGAGATCGATCGCGTGCCTATCGACGAACTCGAAGGCCGCGTCACGTCGATCCTGTTGACGCCGTATCCGCCGGGCATTCCGCTGCTGATTCCGGGCGAGCGCTTCAACAGGACCATCGTCAACTATTTGCGTTTCGCGCGCGAGTTCAACGAGCGCTTCCCGGGTTTCCACACGGACATCCACGGACTCGTCGGCGAAACGATCAACGGGCGCATCGAATACTTCGTCGATTGCGTTCGCGCCTGACGATGCGGCGGGTGAAGTCCCTGTTGGCGGCCGGCGTCGGCGTTCGCGGCGCGCGTCGCGCGTTCGGCGCGTTGGCGCTGGCTTCGGCGGCGGTGCTAGGCGCGCTTCCGCTATCGGCGCACGCCGAAGTCGCCGCCGCCGATCCGATCGATGCGTCGATGCGCGCGTGTCTTGCGCGCAGCGACATGTCGTCGACAACAGGGCAAGTGCAGTGCATGGACAACGCGCGGATCGGCTGGAAGACCGCGCTCGATAACGCGTGGCAGCAGCTTCAGCAGAAGTTGCCGCCCGCGCAGCGCAAGCAGTGGGAAAAGAGTCAGGCGAGCTGGCAGGCTTCACGCGATGCCGAGAAGCAGTTGCTTGCGGCCGTGTTCGCCACGACGCGCGGCACGATGTACGTGCTCGCCGAAGCCGACATGCAATTGCAGCCGGTGCGCGACCGCGCGCTGGCGCTGCGCAGCGCGGTGGCGAAGGCGAGTGTCGGCGGCGATCCGCCGCGCCGGGTGCGTGCCTGCAGCGCGGACGCGCAGTGCGAACACGCGATGTTCGATCTGAACCGCTATTACCGACGTTTGCAGTCGAAGATGCCGGCGCGTACGCGTCCGACACTGACGCATGCACAGAAGGCGTGGACCGCGTATCTGAACGCCACGACGCCGGTGGTCGATGAGCGCAGTCGTATCGATGTGATCGGCGCGCGGGTCGCGACACTCAAGCGATTGTCGGAAACAGTCGGCAATAGTTGAGCGGTGTGCTCGGGCGTGAGCCTGCTTAATTGACTATGTAGCCTTCCGCTTCCGGGCTCGGCAATTGAACAGCCGGTTCGCCGAGCATGTCGCGCATGGCGTCCTCGATTGCCACGGACATCAGGTTGAGCGCGAGGTCGTTGTCGTCGATGCCGAAAGGCTCTTCGATTTGCGATGCAATGGCTTCGTGCGCCATGAACGTGTACGCCACGAAGACCGCGAAGACGGGCGTGAAGATGCCGATGCTGTCCACCAGTCCGAACGGCAGGGACGCGCAGAAGAAATACACCGTGCGGTGAATCATCACCGAATAGGCGAACGGCAGCGGCGTCGAAGCAATGCGCTCGCATCCGCCGATTACTTCCGAGATTCCATTCAGATTCCGATCGAAGGCGATGACCGCCATTGGATCGATCGCGCCTGAGCGAGCGTGGCGTTGCACCCATTCGCCGAGGTAAAGCATCAAGGTGGCCGGTTTGTAGCGCGACGCTATGACGCGGGCGAAGAGGGCTGGCGGCAGGCGTTCGGCGAGGTCTTCGCGTGCGTCGCTCTTGCGGAGCTGATGACGCAGCGCGTGCGGGAGGGCGCTGAGCGCTGTGAAAAATTCTTTGATGTCTTCTTGTGGGAGCTGTTTTGTCGGCAGCGTGAGCGTCTGGCGGATGAGTGAGCGTGACTCGTTCAGCAGTTGGCCCCAGAGCTTGCGGGCTTCCCACCAGCGGTCGTAGCTGGCGTTGTTTCTGAAGCCCAGGAAGACTGCTAGCGCTATGCCTATTAGCGAGAAGGGCGCTGTCGTGTTGAGATTTAGCGAGATCGGGAGCAGGTGGTCGTGGGCTGCCACGGCGACGATCGAAATGCAGAAGATCAGGAATAGGCGCGGGAGCAACTGCGGGAGGACGGAGCCTCGCCAGGCTAGCAGCATGCGGAACCAATGGAGGTGGGGGCGGATGATCATTGGGGTGTGCTTTTTGCCTGCGGCGCTTCGGGGTTTCTATTATCGCTTTTTTGGGTTTTTGGCGGATGTTTTGGGCGTTGGCCTTTCATTGTTTTGTTA
>NZ_JARESS010000088.1:0-19214 GCF_046027915.1 Paraburkholderia sp. RL17-347-BIC-D | reverse complement strand
ACTCTCCTTTTGCTCTCGAACGCTCACATCCGCAATAGACCTGATACTGCGCCCGCCATGTGTTTCCTGGGCAGGGCTTCGAGCTGCACAACCCTTCAGGCGCAAGCCATCCCGAAGACGCGGAATGGGCAACGGACTCGCGACCTCCGCGCGTCCGACGTAGCCGGATCGAACCTTTCTGCATCACGTATTCTATTCATCATGCTTGGCCGGTCTGAGAGCGAAGTTGCTCGCCAATCAGAGCAGGATTTCACTACCCGGAAGCCATCACCGGTCGCGTGCGTGTTCATCTACGAGGACCTGGCGTCCTCCTTCCTGAGTCACGAGGACGTCGCCCCGAGTGCAACGCGGTACAGCGGTGTCGGCTATGCGAAGCGGGCTTCGTCTGCGTTGATCTTTGCATCCAAACACCTACTCCCGTTGTGCCTGCGCCGCTGTCCGCTTGCGCGGCCATGGCCGCGCGATCCCTTTAAGTTCGGGCCGGCTTGCCGATCAGTTCCCGGTATTCATTAGCCGTTGCCGGCTTGCGGCCGAGCAGGGCGGCAATGTCTTTCGCCATCGTGAACATCTCGAGATTGCTCTTGAGGCGCTCGTCGCTGTTCGGGTATTTCCACGGCGTGTCTTCCGTGCCGACGCGGATATGCAGACCCATCATGGTGGCGAGGGTGGTCATATAGAGCGATGCGCGGCCTGCCGCGCAGACGCTGATAACCGAGGTCGGATCGATCTTGCGAATCTGGTCGACCATCAGGAACATGTGTTGCGTCATGTCCTGGGCGTCGCTAACCCAAGTGCCCGACACCAGCGTGCGGCCGACATTGAACGGCAGACCGTAGAGGATCAGCCAGTTGTACGGCTTCTTGAGGATGCCGGTATCGATCAGCTTGCGCTTGGCAAGCTCGATTTCGCCGGAGCTATGGACCGCCAGCTCGGGCTTGACCCCTACTTCCTCGAGCGTCATGACGGCCGGCAACGCGAAGGCTTCCGGATGGCCCGGCGCGCAGGGTGCGACTTCGGTCAGGCCTTCGCGAGCGGGACTCAGGCACATATCGAACGTCGTGCCGTTCAGCACGTTCACGTTCGGTACGAAATCGTTGCCGAAGCGGGCGCGCAGCGGCTCGATAACCTGCTTGTACGCTTCGACCGGCAGGATGTCGCGATCCATGCGGCGCCCCTGCGCGTCGGTCATGAATGAGAAGTCGATGTGAACGCCGCAAGCACCGGCCTCGATTACGCTGGTCGCTTCATCCACGTACGCCTGGAAGGACGACGTGTCTTCAAAGCGGCCGGAAACCGCGGCGTTGATTGCGACCTTCTCCGACACGTTCCACTTGGGCTGCAACTCGGCCCCTGCAATAAACTGGTACTCCTCCAATTCGCGTTTGGCGGCTTCCCAGAGTGGCAGTTTTTCGGTCATGATGATCCTCAACACAGGTAGTGAATTTAGGTTCGCAAATCTTACGAACCCACGGCAATCAATTTGAGAGGTTCTGGCGGGTCGATCCGGAGAAGCCGCGGCCCGTATCCGCCTTGCGCGAGACGCGAAACGTTTTGCGCTGCGTGGAGGCTTCCCGGATTGCCCGCATAGGCGCTTCGAGCCGCACGTCGTTGGAGGGGAGACCCGAACCCTGGCTGGAGTGCTTGCACACCACGGCGACCTCCTCACCACGTCCATATCCACACATTCGAGATCCTCGAGTCCGCTTCTGCCCCTGCGACCCCTACGCGGTAAGAAACGCAGGGATGCAAGGAGCTGGTCACTCTCGTAATTAAATCGGTTTTGCTGAGATAATTCCGCAATCAATCGATTTATATAGAATCATGCGTCATAGAATGAAATAAGTCAAGGAACCCAGGGAATGCCCTGATGAACGGCGTGTGGGCGACGGTCCTGTGCCGCCTGTCGGTGAGCATTTGTTGAGGAATGAGCGAATGGCCACGTCATACCCACTTTGATCGCTGCAGCGGATCACTTTGACAAGCCCCCAATGACGCGGCCGTGAATGCGCAGACGGAGGTCGTCGATGACCGTGACAGAACCTTGTCGTGGTTGACGCTAACGCTTCATCGTCTCTACGACCTTGAAGCGCAGAAGATCCTCGGGAACCGGCTGTGTGCATACTGCAGGGTGTTGCCGAATCGAAGATTGTTCACTGAACTACCGTCCGACGTTGGGTGACGTAGTCGGGCCCCCGCGATGCTCGCATCGGGTGTCACCCTGCTCTGGGCATACGCGTCGCGCGTACCTAAAGCCACCGTTGTAGCGCAACGAATTTGCGCCCGACGCGGTCGCCCGGGCGACGACGGATGCCGTCGCCACGAGAGCGAAAGCGATTAATACCTTGGAAGGCATGCCGATCAATTGCGCATGCGAAATTCATTGGATGAGGCATGGAACACTGACCGGGACGTTGCCGGTCCCTGTCCTTGCCATCGCGAAGCACCGTGATGCGGTTGGCGATCTTTTGCGCTTCGCGAATACGGTGGCGTGCGCCGGTTCGGTGTTACCCGAGGTTTGCTCGTCATTGATGACGACGCGCCCGCCGTCAGCGACGAGGGCGCCCGAAGCCACAGCCATGAGGGTGGATCTGCCCGCGCCGTTTTCTCCGACAGGGTAACGTTGTCAAGTGCCCGCACGCCGGGAAAGATCGTCGTCACCCCATCGGTCTGCCGCAGTGAATGCTGTTCGTTCAGGACTCTAATCGGCTATCAATGCTCGAACACGGCCTTCAGCTTTTCCGGCGGGAGCGCGGAGGTGAGGTCGGCATCCGGCGGTGCCGCGGGGTCGCACTTCGGGTCGAGCCCCTTCGCGCTGTCCGCATACGGGAACGGAAGGATGGAAGGGGATTCCTTGTTGACGGTTCCTTGGTAGGCAGCGACGCCCTGGCGTACCGCAAAACGCACGTAAGTCGTCGTGCCGTCGAGTGTGTAATAGGGATATGGCTTGCCCGACTGTTTCGCCGCGACAAAATGGCAGTTCACCTGGTTGTCGCTTGCAATCGTCGCGATGGCGGGGACCGGAAGGTGAGCCTGTTCGAATGCCTTTACGGCGGCCAGCGCGGTTTCGCCACCATCCGTCACGATGGCGTCGATCTTCGGATACTGCGCGATGAGACCAACCGTGGCCTTCTGGGCGTCGACGGGATTCCAATTCGTCACGATGTACTGCTCGTTGAGCAACTTCAGACCCGGGTACTTCTTGAGTCCGCTTCTCAGACCGTCCATGAAGTTTTGGGAGGTGGTCGCTCCGGGCGATCCACCCATGAACACTACATTTCCCTTCTTGAGTGTGGTTCCCAGCCAGTCAGCCCACATGACACCGATCTGCTGCGTATTGCCCACCACGTTGACGATGTAGTCACGGCCGGGTACGCCAGCCATTTGAGCCGAGTACGGGACAACCGCGACGCCCGCCTTCATGGCCGCCCGCATTGCGGGAAGCTGAACCGCGCCGAAGTCAGGAAGAAGAATGAGGACGTTGATGCCCTGCGCGACCATGCTGTTGATGTCGGAATTCGCCTTCTGCGGATCGCCGTTGGCATTGCTGTAGATGACCCGTGTGACGTTCTTGCACCGACTGAGCTCGTCCTTGACTTCCGCGAGGCCGGTCTTGCGCCACGTATTACCGCCGTAGCCGTCCGACACGCCGACGATCATCGGCTTCGCGCCGCACATCGGCGTGATGTCGCCTTGATGGTTCGTGATGGAATCTTCCGCCGCGTTGGCAGCGGTACAGATCAAACCCGTGGAAAGAAGCAGGCCGGCGCTTATTTGCGCAATCGAGACGAGCATCTTCCCTCGCCAGTATCGAAGATGGCGCCGGTTCTTGAGGCCGCACTGATGAGCGCACCGAGTCTCTTGCGCAACGAACGGACTTTGCAGTTTTCGCACCGCAACCTGCAATACGCGAAGCTTGAAGAACATGGTGATCCTCGCCTTGGGTGAAGGATGAGTAATGGAAATGGGCCGATCAGGAAAATGGACTCTCCTGTAGCGGCATTGGTACGCGATCCTAAGTGAAGCGATGCGTTGCGAGATAGATTTATATCGAATAATGTTGTTCGGGATGAACGAAGTCAAGCCCCCTGGGGAAAGTCCCTGGCAAGGGCGCACGTGAACGCGCCGGGTGCTGCGCATCCACCCACAGGCTGAAAACGAGACCGGCAATGACCTTCCACGATTCTTGACACATGTAATTCTTAGTAGGATCATGCGATATAGGATCAAATGATTCTGATCTAATCGGCCTCCAGGTACGCGTGGCTGGCTCGTGCTGACACTTTCGTTTCGATTGTTCCGCAACAAGGAGAATAGGTAATGGGAAATCAAAAGCTTCGGCTGTCTATCGCCGTTGGCAACTATGACCGCATGCGGCCGCTGATCGATGGCGATGTTCAGATCGACGGCGTAGATCCGGTCTTCATGCTGCAGGAGCCTGAGGAGATCTTCTTTCGCGCGTTTCGGCACGCCGACTACGACATCTGCGAGCTCTCGCTCAGCAGCTACTCGGTCAAGACGGCCGCGGGCGCGTCGTCTTATATCGCCGTGCCGGTCTTTCCGTCGCGGGCGTTCCGGCATACGTCGATCTACGTGCGAGCGGACCGGGGGATCGAGAAGCCTGAAGACCTGAAGGGCAAGCGCATTGGGGTCCCCGAGTACCAGCTCACCGCCAATGTCTGGGTCCGTCTCTTTCTTGAGGAGGAGTATGGGGTCAAGGCATCGGACGTGACCTGGGTGCGCGGCGGCTACGAAGATCCGGCCAGAGTCGAGAAGATCGCGCTGAACTTGCCTGGTGACATCAGGCTTGAAGACGCCCCCGAAGGCGAAACCATCTCCGGACTTCTGGCGGCGGGGAAGATCGATGCCGTCATCGGTCCGCGCGCGCCTTCCTGCTTTGACCAGGGCCATCCGCAGGTTCGGTATCTCTTCGACGATCCACACAAAACTGCGGCCGATTGGTATGCGCGCACAAAGCTGTTTCCGATCATGCACACGCTGGGTGTCAGAAAGACGCTCGCCGACCAGCATCCGTGGCTGCCGGGTGCACTCGTGAAGGCATTCGAGAAATCGAAGGCCCTCGCGCTCGCGCGGCTCAGCGAGACCGGGGCGACCAAAGTGACCTTGCCGTTCGTCGAAGATCAGTTGCGGGCAGCGCGCAAGCTGATGGGCTTCGACTTCTGGTCGTACGGATTTGCCGAAAACGAGCAGACCATCGATCGCTTCCTTGCCCAGCATCATGCCGAGGGGCTTTCCAGCCGGCGGTTGCAGCCGCACGAGCTGTTTCACCCTGCGAGCCTCGAAAGCTTCAAGATCTGATTCTTACAGCTGACCTCATTAGGGGCAGCGCGTTGCCAAGCGCGCCTGCCCCGGTACGTCGTTCTCGTCCCCCGATCCGCTCCAAGCCAGGAATCCCGTCTCGAGCCGCGCCGGCTAGCCTCAGCGCAGCGTGCCCGCCAGCGCGCGGCACGTGAACGAAGCCGCCTCGTTGGTGAAGCGGTTTCCATCCTTGCCGACCGCGATGAAACCGCGTTGCTCATCAATCCGAGTTTGAGATTGACCGTAGGCTTGCGGGAGTGCTCGCGGCGCATGTCAGCGTCTCCCGGGTAGCCGCCGGTTGCTATCACCACACCGCCGCGCGCACGAACAAGGATGGCACGTCGGTTTCAAATCACTTCCGCGCCCACGACCGTGCCGTCTTCCGTAATCAGTCGGGTCGCGGATGCGTGTAGCCAGACCTCGACCTGACGATCGCGTAGGGTCTTGTACAAACGGTCGATAAGCGCGTTTCCGCCAGCGAGCCGAGTGCTGCGGTGATGATTGAGTCGATCGACGCCATAGCAGGCTAAGCGCTTCAGCACGTGAACGAGCGTGCGTGCGGACCGAGTGACAGACAGAAATTGAAGGAGATCGACCAGGTCAAGCATCATGCCGCCGAACGGCGCTAATGCCGGCAGTGGTGCACGCAGGTCCTTAAAATGAGAGCCAAGCTGGCGACCATCGAATTCGAGCGGCGCATGGGCGCGCCCGAACGTGCCACCGGGCAGCTCGGGATAGTAGTCCGGGTAGTTGAGCGCGACCACTTCCAGTTCGCAATGACGCAACAGATAGTCGAGGGCGAGGCGGCCCTTGGTTTTCTCCAGCAGGAGAGGCTCGAGCCCCACGCTCTCCGTTACGATTGCAGCACCCATGCCAGCCGCGCCCGCACCAATGATGATAACGTCGACCTCATGACCCCGGCGGCTCTTTGTAGCGTTATGCATCGTGTATGTGCTTCGCGCTCACTCTAGAGACCTGATTTCAATAGAGTAGCGTGCCGAGGTTGACGCTTCCTGTGCGGTCTCTCGTAACGAGGACCTTTTCCGTTCCATCCTTTGTCACTCGCAGCTCGATACGCGAGGACGGCGCAATCAGCCCAGAGAATCGGAAGTCGCCGAAATGGTCGGTCCTGGTTGTGCGTTCGCTTCCATCGGAGGAGTCGCGCAGGACAACTTCGGCACCCTCAAGATTGCGCAGTTGGCCGTCACCCAAGTCTTCGCAGACGTTGCCTGCCACCAGATGGCTGAGCGCATCGTCCAGATTCTTGTAGAAGACGCGCGGCTTGGTGCCTAACTCGGGGCGAATCACTGACAGGTGCTCTTTCTCGACCGTTTCTGCCAATTGGGCGTCCTCGACATTGAACGCTCGGATCGCCTTGGTGGGACAAGCTTGTGCGCAGCGCGGCTCTTTCCAGCCGGCGTCGAGCAGGTGAGCGTCGAAGTTCCAGTTCTGCGGCACCTGTTCCTGTTCGTTCCATTCGATCATGCCGTAAGGGCATGTCCCGACCAGATCGCGCCGGCCACGCGACTTGATCGGGTCGATCACGACGACGCCATCCGGACGCTTGTAGATCGCACCGTCCGAAGCCGCTTTGACGCAGGGTGCGTTGTCACAGTGATTGCAAGTCTTCGGGATATAGGTGACATCGACGAGCGAGCCCTCTCCGCGAACGTGGCGTTCGATCCGGATCGTTTCCAGGCCTTCCGGCGGATGAGGCGCGGAATAACCCGGAAAGGCATTGCCGGCGTACTCGTCCTTGGTTGCGAGGACGCAATTTCTGCAATTGATGCAGAGTGAAACGTCAATGACCAGCGCCCAGCCGTTCACGCTGCTTTCCCGAGTTTTGAGTCCCATTTTTCCACCTCCACCCAGCAAGTATTTGGCATGATCCCGTCCGCGGTCGAACTCATTTTTCCACCTGGCGTCAGGAGATTGAGACAGCCTCCGCGATCGACCAGGCCGATTGAAGTCTCGATCATGTCGAGTTCGGCACACGACTCGTTGCCGCGGGCCACCCCCGCCTTGACGAGCTGAGAAACGTCGACGGCACAGATGACGGACGCCTGCGAGTTGTAGACCCGAACCAGATTGCCACGCTGTAGACCGCGAGTTTCTGCATCCCGGGAACTCAATCGCAGGACCCAATATCGATATCCACCGACCTCCATCCGGTGTTCGTCGATCATGCTGATGTGACTGTTCTTCCCGTCAGCATGCGTATGGAAGCTGTAGACCGGATGGTTGGTCACGAGCTGCAGCGGAAACGATTGTTTCACGGTGCTGGCGCGGTTTATGTACCGGTTGACGGCCGGCCTCGCGGGATCAATCTGTTCGATGCGGCGTAGGCTCGACGGCACGAACTCGAACTTGCCCGACTGCGTCGGCAGCCCGTCGCCAAAGCCGATCGAATACGTGGCAGGTAGCGGATTGGGTTCCGGCAAATCCTTCGGACGGCCTTCCGCGAACCAGCGCATATCGACAGGCGGCTTGTCGTCGTCTTTCGGCGGTGGCACGACGTGATAGCCTTTTTGCAGGAATTTCTTCCAGGTGGTCTGCTTGGGCAAGTCCGTTGAATTGAACATCCGATCGCACCAGGCCAATTCGGAGCAACCGCCTTCCGAGAACATCCCGCCGTATCCAAGCCTTGTCAGGATGTCCAGAAAGATCTGATAGTCGGACTTCGATTCGCCGAGGGGCTCAATGCATTTGTGCTGCATGGTCACTACACGGTGATTGAGCTGGCTCTGCGCATGCTGGATGTAGCCGCCGCAGTTGGCCCATTCGGAGATGTCATCACGTTCGAGCGCGGTACACGCAGGCAGAATGATGTCTGCGAACTGGGCCTCATTTTCCATCCAGATCGACTGGTTGACGATAAATTCCAGCGATGAATGACGATACGCTTCGACGAGCCTGTTCGATCCCGGCGTTGTACCGAACGATGACGAGCCATAGCGGTACAGCATGTGGATGCGGGAATAGCCTGGCCTCGGATACGAGTATTCGGCAAATTGCCCCTCGATCGAGAAGCCGTCCCAAGCGTAGCCTTCCGCGTGTCCCTCCACGATGGCTTCGGCAAGCCGTTGACGCGGAACGGACTGCTTCACCGGGTTGATCGTGATGATGTGAGGCATGCGGCAGTAGTTGTTGGCCGCGCTCGCTGTGTTGTTCAGATCGCCCGAGATTCCGCCCTCGGCATACCCGGGAAAGTAAAAATTGAGGTCCTGCGGTGCACCGATCTGCAAATTGCCGAAGTTGATCCCCGGTTTCCCCCATCCCTGCATCGCCATCATCATGACGACGCTTCGCGCCCATTGAGCACCAGTCTCGGTGCGGCATGCGCCACCAAAGCCCGCGCCAAGACCGCCCGCTGCGAGATAAGTCTTCTTTGATGCCCACAACTGCGCCAGACTGCGGACGTCCTTGGCGGGCACACCGGTTTCGGCTTCCTGCCACTCCGGTGTTTTCGGTGTGCCGTCCTCTTCGCCGAGAACGTAGGCACGCCATTCGTCGAAGCCGGTAGTTTTTGACGCTACGTATTCCTTATCGTAGCTGCCGCTGATCATCCATTCATGCATGATCGCGATCGCGAGCGCCGAGTCGGTACCAGGTTTGATCGGCAGCCATTTTCCGCCAAGGAACTGAGCGGAGTGCGTCAGATAGGGATCGATATGCACGAACTCAATACCGAGGTGCTTGGCCCACAGCCGGCGCTCGGTGCCTTCGAATCCACCATAGACGCCGCTGGTCGATTCGGGATCGCTCGACCAGAACACGATTACCTCGGCATGCTGAAGGCAGTCCTCGGTCGTGCCATAAAAGCTCGGCGTGCCCAGACGCAGGCTGTTGCCGTAGTGATGCATGGCCCCCCAGTACCAGCCTTCCCAACTGATCGGACTCGGTTCGACGCGGGTAAAGCCGATCAGGTTGCCGAAGCGCAGCATCGCGCTCAGGTAGTAGTTGATGTTGCCCCACTGGTGATGTGCGCCCGTGACCATGGCTATCGCTCCAGGGCCGTAGTCCTTCTTCATGCGACGGATTTCTCCAGCGACGATATCGAGGGCTTTGTCCCAGCTGATGCGTTCATAGCCCGAGATCCCGCGATTCTGTGGATTGCGTTCGCCATTCGGGTCGAAGTCGACGCGCTTCATCGGATAGAGGAGGCGCTTTTCGGAGTACACGAGCGATTTGAGGGAGAGCGCGTGCGGGCTGACCGTCGCGCGCCGTGCGGGCGAAAACCGGCGACCTCTCGCCGTGATACTCCAGCTCGGCCCATCTTCCTCTTCGAGATCGATGGGCGTGGTGCGGACGATCTTGTCGTCTTTGACGAAGACGAACACGGGTCCGCCATTGGTGAGTGTGACGTAACGCGTGGTCCCGTCCTTCATCGGCATGCCCTTGCGCCACGCAGCCGTCTTCATCGTGTTGACGAGTTGACCGAACCACACGAGCTTCTGGTCGCTTCCGCCCTGCGTGATCTTGAAGTTCTTGAGCGCATCGATCAGGAACGCATGATCGGTATTCGGCGCGAGCATCTGGCGGGCTGTTGCTACATCCATGAAGACAAGCTCGGCGTCGGGTTTGGGATTCACACCCCAGCTCCCCGACACGGTGCCGTTTCGGAAATGGAGTTGTCTCGAGAGAGTGTTGTCTCTGAGCCGTAGCTGGATGACTCCGCTTCCTGTGGCGAGATGGGCGCGCATGGACGGAAATTTGCGTGCCGCAATACGCAGGACGGTCGGCATGAGCCAGAGGATAAGTGCAAGGATTTTTCGTTGCATGAGAACGTCACCCCTGAGCAGAACTGCGCTTTGATTGGACGCAACGACTGCCGGTCAGGCATCGGTCGACCAGCCGGCTACCGGGGCTGATCCGAGGCGTCGTTGCCGATAGGGTCTTTCTCATTTTTAGATCCACCTTTTGTCTCCGTGTTTCGGGAACGGTCCGCGACGTCGGTCCAGACTGTTCCAAATTGCGCCTTGATGAGCGAATTTTGCGGAGCAGTGCGACGCAGCGATCGATCACGTTGTATGATCTTACCTGCAACGGATCATTTGCAGGGCAATGATACCGATAAAAATAAACCTACATAGAATGATATTATTTGGTATAAATAAAGTCAAGTGCTCCTATGGTGGGGGTGCCCTGAGTACTGCTATTCGTGGCCCCGTTTGCCCATACATAAAGGAATGAGGAAATGCCCAAGTCGAATCCCGGCGTCGCCAAGGCAACTTTGGATCGTGAGCCGCCAGGCGAGGCGGCCGCGAAGCTGTCGCCCGAACTATTTGATGAGCGTGGCCGAACTGTGCCGTGGATGGCCAAGACGGTGCGCCGGCTCTATGATGCACAGGGTCAGAAAATTCTCGATAGAGAAAACTTGGCCATTGCGTATTGGTATTACCTCCGCATACTGGCCGAGCGCGGCGAGTTGAATCAGCTCGAATTAAGTAAGCGAGTGGGGATTGCCTCGACGACCGCAGTGC
Organism: Paraburkholderia sp. RL17-347-BIC-D; assembly: GCF_046027915.1. Classification (NCBI taxonomy): domain Bacteria; kingdom Pseudomonadati; phylum Pseudomonadota; class Betaproteobacteria; order Burkholderiales; family Burkholderiaceae; genus Paraburkholderia; species Paraburkholderia sp. RL17-347-BIC-D. Next base: position 8,415 of record NZ_JARESS010000088.1, on the reverse strand, counting down.
CGGCACTCGACAACCTGGAAAAGCGCGGGCTGGTGCAAAGAATTCGAGATCCTAAAGACCGAAGGAAGTATTACGTCAGTCTTAAGGACGAGGGTAGGCGCTTGGTCGACGACATGTTGCCGCAGCTCGTGGACATGTTTTCAGCCTCGCTCGACGGAGTTTCCCCGCAGGACATGCAGGTGTTCTGGAAGGTCGCGCACCAGATTGAGAAAAATCTGGTTCAGATGTCCAAGGACGATACGACCTTGGACTGATGGCTTCGGGTGGATATTGCGGTTTACAACGTGCGTCGTAGCCATTCTATCGAAGAGGGAAATAGATCGAAGCGCCGCGAACGCATCGCTGCGACGGCCAGATAGCCGACCATCAGGCCCACCAACGCGGGCACTGATTCGGGCGCGTCAGCCGGTATGGACGAACGCGTCGCTGAAGAAGTCGTCTTCGGGCAAGCCGGCCTTAACGAAGGTGTCGCGCGCGGCGCTCGTCATCGACGGATTGCCGCATGCGTACACCTCATATCCCGCGAGCGAGTCGAAGTCTTCGAGCACGGCCTCGTGCACGAAGCCGCGCCGGCCCGTCCACGCCTCGTCGGCCTCGGACAGCACCGGCACGAACTTCACGCGTCCATTGTCGTGCCATTTCTGCGCGAGTGCCGCGAGGTAGAGGTCTTCGGCGCGGCGCGCGCCCCAGTACAGATGCAGCGGCCGTTCGAGCCTGCGCTTGATGGCGTCCTCGACGATCGACTTCACCGGCGCGAACCCCGTGCCTGTCGCAAGCAACACGGCGGGCCTGTCCGACCCTTCGCGCAGCGTGAACTCTCCGAACGGCAGCTCAATGCGCAGCCTGTCGCCCTTCGCCATGCGGCTGAGCGCGCCTTCGGAGAACCGGCCGCCGGGCACGTGGCGCACGTGCAACTGCACGCTGTCGTTTTCGTGCGGCGCATTCGCCATCGAATAGTTGCGCCGCGTACCGTCCTCCAGCTCGACCTGCAGATATTGGCCGGCACCGAACTTCGCACGCACGCCCGCGGGCAGCCGCAACTGCAGAATGCTGACGTCGGCGGCCGGCTGCGTGATGCGGTACACGGAGGCCTCGAGCGTCCTGCGCGCGACGAGGTCGCGCTTCTCGATGCGGCGTGGCGCGATCGCCAGGTCGGTGTCGGGGCGCAGGCAGCACAGCAGCGCGCGCTCGGCCGGCGCCACCACTGCGCCCTGCACCGGCGAACGCCCTTGGCCCGCCACGAGGCGCCCTTCGCAGGACGCGCAGACGCCCTTGCGACACGAGTACGGCACCGCATAGCCGGCGCGTTCGGCCGCGTCGAGGACGGTTTCACCGGCCGCGCACGGGAACGTTATGTCGCTGTCAGCGACGGAAATTCGAAAATCCAAGATATGACCTCCATGCGTTGTTAGCTTGGTGTCGGGCGAAGTTCGGGGCGGATCAGTCGATGGGCGCCGGCATCGTGCCCGTCGTTACGTGAGCACGTGTGCCGAAACCGCTGTCGTGACCGACCCTCGAAATGATCACGGAAACACCCGGCGAGAGCGCCGCCGAATGACGGCCAGCGTGTCGCGCACAAGCGCCGCGGGTGCGCATCGCCGCGCATGCCTGCGGATGACACGCGTGTGGCCGAACAGCACGATGCGCGGATGCAACGCCGGCTCGTGCGCCCGTGCCCACGTGGCGTTGACGGCGATCTCCGGACCGATGCCGTGCGGGCCGCCCACCGCCATCGCGCGCCCGCCCGGCCAGGTTCGCGGGCGTCATAGCGGCAACGCGAGCAGCGTGTCGATACGCGAGCTGTCGCACACGACGACGCGCTCGCGCAACCGCACGCCCGCCTCGTCGCGCACGTACACGTCGCAATAGCGGCCCGTCGCGAACAGGTCTGTGGTCCCGTCGCGCATGACGCGCGCGACTATGAACGAGGTTTCGCTGCGCGCCTCGGCGCCGTCGTCGCTGATCACGTACGGCTGCCCGAGCAAATGACGATAGACGTGCCGTTCATAGATATTGGCGTCGCGCAGCGACGCGACCCGGTCGACCAGCATCCCGTGCGAGGCGGCGTAGATCATGCTGCCCACGAGGCCGCGGCGATGGTTATCGGCGGTCGTGACCCTATACACACACGACGTGGTGAAGAACTCGGGCCACTGCCCGAGGTCGCCATCGTCGATGCAGCGCACGTATTCGGCCTGCGCGCGGGCGATCAGTTGATGGATGTCCTGCGTCATCGTCAATATCCCATTGCGTTACGGTAGGCCTTCCAGAAGCCGCGAATCGAAGCTTCCGTCACGCGACTCGCGCTGCTGGTCGTGCCGTCGCCGCCCATCTCGATCACCGAGCGTGCGTCGCTTGCCCCGTCGATGCCGCGCTGCACGAAGCCACCCACGCAGCCGTCTTCCATCGAGACATAGCCGGCCGGGCCCACGAGATTCGACTGGCGCAGACGCATTTCCCGCAACCCGGGCGTATCGTCCTCGAAGCCGAGATAGGTCCAGTTCAGTTCGGTCTGGCGCGCGCCGCGCGGCAGGATCTGGCGCACCGCGATGGCGTTCTGGATCTGCTGCAGCACGAAGCCTGGAAACACTGAAAGAATCTGCAGCGTGATGCCGTCGCCGAACTCGTCGGTGCCCGTGAGCACCGAGGTGTCTTCGAGGTGGTGGCCGCTTTCCGAGCGGATCTTCTGGCCCGTGTAGTCGTTCGTGGCCGCCTGCGCCGCCGCTTCAGCCGCGTGATCGACTGCTGAATAGCTGACGTGATGGCCGCCGGTGGGGTCGACGATGATGCCACCGCGCTGCGACAGCTTGTTCAACTGGAAGGTCGTGAAGAACAGATGCAGGATGCTCGCATGATAGGAATCCTTCACGTTTTCGAAATAGAGCTTCCAGTTGTTCGGCAGCATCTGCGTGAAGCGACCGAGCACGACGGGCGTACGGTTTTCGAGTACGCGCGCGATGCGTTCGACGATCTCGTCGCCGAGGTATTCGTCGAGCGGCGCCACGTCGTCGGAGAAGCTGCCGAACACGAGACCGTGCAGCGTCGCTACCCGCAGCTTGCGCAAGCCGTGATCGCCGAGGCAGAAGTCTTCCTTCATACCGCCCTGGCCGTTGATGCCGTCCCGGAACGCGACGCCGAGCAGATCGCCCTGCAGACTGTAGGTCCACGCATGGTAGACGCAGCTGAAGTCCTTCGCGTTGCCCTCGTTTTCCAGGCAAACCATCGCGCCGCGATGCGCGCAGCGGTTTTCGAATGCGTAGAGTTCGCCGTCCGCGTCGCGCGTGACCACCACGGGAGCATCGCCGACGAACGTGCTGCGGAAGTCGCCCGGATTCGGCACCTCGGCTTCGAGGCACAGATAACTCCAGTTCGGACCACGAAAGATCGCCTCCTGCTCGTCCGTATAGATTTCGTCGCTCTGGAACAGCGCATAGGGCACGCGCGTAACGCCCTCGGCGGGCCACTCGATGCTGGCGCGGCGCGCCGGCTGGATGGGGATGATGTTCAAGTTGCTGACTCCGTAGCAGGCATTTGTCAAATGCGGATTGCCGGGGACCGAGGCGGGACTGTCGTTGACAACCTCACCGGGGTGTGTTCGAATATCGTACATTGTTCGATATGAGAACCAATATGACACCCATCAAAAGTCCTGTCAACACAGAGGCCGGCGCCTTGTCGCCTGTCAAGGACGAGGACGAGACAAGCCAGACCCGCGCGAAGGAAGGCATGGGGGGGCTGGCCAAGGGGTTGGCGATCATCGAGGCGTTCGGCGCGAACACCACGCGCATGACCGTCTCGGACGCGGCCCATCTGGCTGACCTGAGCCGCCCCGCGGCGCGGCGCTGCCTGCTGACGCTCGTCGAGCTCGGCTATCTCGCGCACGACGGTAAGTTCTTTACGCCGCTGCCGCGCATGCTACGGCTGGGTGGCGCCTACCTCAGCACGTCGTCGCTACCGCAGATTGCGCAGCCGCTGCTGGCGAGCGCGCGCGACAGGCTACAGGAGTCCGTCTCGCTGGCCGTGCTGGACGAGGGTTATTCGGTGTTCATCGCACGCGCCGAGGCGGTGCGTATCGTGTCGACCGGCGTGAAGCTCGGTGGCCGCCTGCCCGCCTATTGCTCAGCCACGGGACGCGTGTTGCTAGGTGGCCTGCCTGAACAGCAGGTGCGCGCGCACCTCGAAAGCGTGCCGATGAAGCGGCTCACCGACCGCACAGTGGCAAATCTCGACGGCGTGCTGAAGGCGATCCGGCGCGCGACAGAGGACGGCTACGCGATCAGTGACGAGGAACTGGAAATCGGCATGTCAGCGATGGCGGTACCGGTGAAGAACAGCGCCGGGCAGATCGTGGCGGCGCTGAGTGTGAGCGTATTTTCAGGGCGCGTAAGCATCGAAACGTTGCGAGAAAACTTCCTACCGACGTTGCGTGAAACGGCCGGGCGCGTGCAACGCTCGCTATAGGCGAACTGGCGGTCTGCGCATCCGGCCGCCAGGTGTGCTGCCGACTACCGGAGTTTCCTGACGTATGGTGGACGCCACTCAGGCGCGCTCGTGTCAATCGAAACCAGCGCGGTGGCCAACAGGCCAGTCCGTTAGCCTGACCGGGTAGGACCGCGGTGCAACGTTGACAAGTGTTAGGTAGTCTAGACGCGCCTGCCACTCTAACTGATGGTTGCAACATTGTTCGCCGCTCTTGACTGCCGTTCGTCAACCGGTTCGGCATGCAGGAAAGGACCAGGCCTGACGGAGATCACATCGTCGTGACGGCGCGAAACTGGGCGGTAACTGACGATTTCGCCGGCCCCGCGGGCCGTCAACCGCGAGAGTGCGAGCCACGCAGGCTCGCTGATTTTGCTTGGCAGAAGAGGCGGAACGCTACAACAGGGCGGCAAGGTGGCGGCGTGCGATTTCAAGTTCTGGCAGCAGGTGTTCCACCACGCCTTCGCGCGTCATACGGCTTGTGGATACAGAAAGACTCATGGCTGCAATCATTTCGCCACGTGCGTTGCGGATCGGAACTGCGATTGAGCGAATACCGATCTCCAGTTCTTCGTCGATGATGGCGTACCCGTGTTTGCCCACGAATTCAATCTCTTTCATGATGCTGCTGGTCGTAGTACGGGTGTGAGGCGTCAGAGCGGGACGTGCCATTCTGTTCAGCATGAATCTCACCTCGGCCGGTGGTCGCTCTGACAGCAGAACGCGCCCTGTGGCGCTACAGTAAGCAGGCAAGCGCGAGCCAACACCCAAACCGCTGGAAAGGCTGCGCCGATGCGTTGAGCGCGCGACGAAGACTGCATCCTGCGAATCCAGCACAGCGATCGAGGCAGCCTCTTGCGTGCGTTCGCTGGTGATCTCCAGGATAGGTTGTGCGACCTTGGTCAACGGTTCTGAGACTACATAAGCGTAGCCCAGCCTCAGAGCGCGCGGTGCCAGGACAAAACTGTGACCATTCTGCGCGGCATAGCCCAGCCTGCACAGTGTCAGCAAACTCCGTCGTACCGAACCCTTAGTATGGCCGGTTATCTCTGCCGCTTGTGTCAGAGTCAGCGGCCCCTTCTTCATACCGAATGCTTCGATGATGGACAGCCCTTTTTCGAGCCCCATCACGTATTCCGGTTCGTTTTCCCGTGGTTCCTTCCCCTCCGAATGAGACGCCATAAACCCTCGCGAAATTCGAATTTCGTACAAAAGTCCGGTATCCGGAAATTGTAGCCGGGATCTTTGACATCTGATCGGGTATGTAGCGAAATGCAGCAAAGGGCCCGCGATTCCTCGGTGAAACGGGCCTCACTCATTGCTACCTAAAGTCTTCCGACTGCGAAGGAAACTATGAAACCTGAATTACCCAAGCGCCTTATTGTCACCGGCGGTGCCAGCGGTATTGGCTACGCCTTCAGCGAACACCTTGCACAACTGGGGCACCGTGTCGTCATCGCCGACCTGCGTGGCGCCGAGGAAGCCGCGGCACGGCTTCGTGAGGCCGGACATCAGGCCATCGGCCTGCGCACGGACGTTGTCAGCCAGGCGGATGTCGCTGACATGACGGCCGCAGCGGTCTCGGAGTTCGGTGGAATCGATGGCCTAGTCAATAACGCCGCGCTATTTACCACCTTGGCACTCAAGCCGTTTGAGCAGATCACCAATCAGGAATGGATGCGGGTGATGGAAGTCAACACGCTGGGTCCATTTAACTGTGCCAAAGCGGTGTTGCCGCAACTGCGCCAAAGCGGTCGGGGGCGTTTGGTGAACATCGCTTCCACCGTGCCAATGAAGGGGCCGGTGAATATGGCGCATTACGTGGCCAGCAAGGGGGCGGTCATTGCCTTCACGCGTTCACTTGCGCGGGAGCTGGCGAAGGACCTCATCACGGTCAATGCGATTGCTCCGGGCTTCACGCTAAGCGACGGCGTGCTGCAGACTGATCTGCAAGACCGCATTGGTGAAAACGCCCGTACTTCCGGCCGCTGTATCCAGCGCGATCAGGTGCCAAACGACCTCGTGGCGGCGCTGGCGTACCTGGTCAGTGATGGCGCCGGCTTTGTCACCGGCCAGACCCTCGCCGTGGACGGCGGTAGTGTATTCCTATGAGCCAGGCCACCATGAGCACCACAACCGCACCTTACGAAGCACTCGCCCTCTACATCGGTGGCCGTTTGCTGAGCGCCGATGGGCGACCCGAACAGGATGTGATCAACCCTGCGACTGGCAAGGCGTTCGCCCGATTGCCGCACGCTACGCCCCAGGATCTGGATGACGCCGTGAGCGCAGCGGCCGATGCATTCCAGGTCTGGCGGCACACCCCGGCAATCGAACGCTCAACGCTGCTGCGCCGCGTTGCCTCGTTGATCCGGGAGCGAGCTCCGCAGATCGCCCGCAACATTACGCTCGACCAGGGCAAGCCTTTGACTGAAGCCATTCAGGAAGTACTCAGCTGTGCTGAGCACGCTGAATGGCATGCGGAGGAGTGCCGGCGTATTTATGGGCGCGTGATCCCGGCGCGCACACCGGGTGTGCAGCAGACGGTCTCCCGTGAGCCCATAGGTGTTTGCGCTGCGTTCACACCTTGGAACTTTCCCTTCAACCTGGCGCTACGCAAGGTGGTCGCTGCCTTGGGCGCGGGCTGCACGGTGGTACTCAAGGGCCCGGAGGAGTCGCCAAGCGCAGTGGTGGCGCTGGCGCGCATATTCCACGATGCAGGTTTGCCAGCGGGATGCCTCAACGTCGTCTGGGGCGTGCCGTCCGAGGTTTCCCGGCATCTCATCAACGCTCCCGCGGTGCGAAAGATTTCGTTCACTGGCTCCATCTCTGTCGGCAAACAGCTGGCGTCGCTGGCCGGCGCGCACATGAAGCGCATGACGATGGAACTGGGCGGCCACTCGCCGGTGCTGGTGTTCGATGATTCCGACGTAGAACAGGCAGCGCGTTTTCTGGCGCGCACCAAGACACGCAATGCGGGTCAGGTCTGCATGGCACCGAGCCGCTTCTTCGTGCACGAAAAAGTCTATGAGAAGTTCGTGGATGCCTTCGCTGCGGAATACGCGCCGCTCCGGGTTGGAGACGGCCTCGATCCCCAGACCCAGATGGGACCGCTGGCCCACGAACGACGTTTGGACGCAATGCAGGCCCTGGTGACGGACGCGCGGGAGCGCGGGGCATCGCTGGTTTGCGGTGGCAGCCGTCTGACTGAAACAGGCTACTTCTTCGCCCCGACCATCCTCACCGGCGTGCCCGATACCGCGCGCCTGATGGTCGAGGAACCGTTCGGACCCGTTGTGCCGGTAACGAAGTTCAGTAGCACTGAAGAGGCTTTGTCACGTGCCAACGCGCTGCCATACGGCCTGGCCTCCTACGTGTTCACCAGTTCGATCGCGACCGCCGAATACGTTGCTGGCCGTATCGAGGCCGGAATGGTCGGCATCAATCATTTCGGCCTGGCACTGGCCGAGACGCCGCTGGGTGGCGTGAAGGATAGCGGTATGGGCAGCGAAGGCGGCAGCGAGACGTTCGATAGCTACCTCGTGACCAAGTTCGTGTCGCAGGCCAGTCGGGTGCCCTGACATTAACGTGACCGGAGCCATTCGTCCGTGACCCCCGTACCAGCAGACTGGGGTGCATTTGTGAGAACGCGTTCGTATGGTGTCCTCGGCCGACTGCATCGGCACTGGCCGCAGCGCGAGCGAAGAACGGGGAAGACGAGTCGGCCTATTGACGTAGGAGATTGGGGAGGCAGTCAACAAAAAACATGCATGGCTAGCAAGCTGGTCCCGGCGAACGAATACCGGCCTTGGTGGGCAAGCCAGGCAAATCATGATGGAAAATGCCAGCACGCCAATTGCCATATGAACTTTGCTTGCCGACGTCGACAGAGGAGGCAAGAGGCGACGGAGGCAGTGTTGGAGAACGAAGGAGGTG
>NZ_JARESS010000087.1:0-19528 GCF_046027915.1 Paraburkholderia sp. RL17-347-BIC-D | reverse complement strand
CTGCGCAGCCTCCTCCCATGACAGGTTCATCTCTTTGGTGAGGAAGTCAGACACATTCAGATTGCGCGAACCGGCGCGGATTCTGTCACCGCCATCCGCGCCTTTACCGATCGCATACTTTTCGACGATCAATCCGTGCGAGTGCGCAAGCGCGGCCAGCAGCCGGCGCGCGTCTAGCGTCGCACGGATCTCGGTGAATTCGTCCCGCTCCCGGGCACGTCGCGCCGTGCGAGCCTCGGACAGGTCACGTGCGAACTGGTCGCGAACGGTATCGGCTGCCCGGCCCGTCGACGCGTGTGCACTCGCATTGAAATCGACCGACGCAGCGTCCGTCGTCGGCGGCGAATCAGTTGGCCGCACCTCGAACGGCAACGATTCGATCGCATCGAACGATTGCACATCCGCGAGGCTGCGGATTTCCTCACGTGGTCCGAACCCTGCAGGCAGGCGGCCGCCGCTCAGACCAAAAGGCTCGCGTGCGCCGAACGGGCCTCCAGCCCGCATGAATTTCTCGGCACCGGTTCGCGCAAGACGCGTCCGCCCTGCCTCGTCTGCCCGGTTCCACGCGACAAACATGCGATCGACCATCGCTTTCCATTCAGGCTCGCCGCCGGACCTGTCAACCGCATCGCGCTCGCCGGACCATTGCCAACGATCCTCCCTCTCGTCGTAACTTCCGCCGGGTTCGAAGTCGCGGTCGGCACCTTTGCGCCATCGCAGCCGCGGCACCGAAATGCCTAGCTGTTCTCTTCCCGCTCGCTCGCGATCGCCAGACCATCGCAATGCGTCAATTCGTTCGGCTTGCTGGTTTCCCAGCTCCAGTAGTGCATCAGGCGGCAGAAGCACTTGACGTCGCGCGGCGTCGCCATCCACACCGCGGCCGGACACGCCATGCACACGGTGGGCGGATTGGGACGGCGCGCCGGATCGATCGAAGCGAGCGTCAAAGTCGTGATCCGCTCCGGCTCGCCATCGCCCCGTGATTTCCCGGTGCGCGCGTTCGAGCTCGTTCCACCATTGCTGCGACTGCCCTGCCCCTTCCGGCTCCCGCCCGGCGCCGCGCTCTCGCGCCCGCCCTCCTGCTCCGGCGGCTCCGATTCGCCGCCAATCTCGCCAGTGTCCGGATCGATCGTGGGATTGTCGTGTGCGCTCATTAAGCCCTCCTGTTACGTCATAGAACCGCTGTTCGCGGTGATCGAGAATGCGCCGCTGCTCCGCCGGCGACGCTGCCTGATACGTTTTGTAAAAACTGCTGCCGCTGTTCAGATACTTGATCTCGCGCGCGCGCGTGTCGTGCCACGCGCCGAGCGCATCGAGATAGATCTGCCGCGTATCGCGCGATACGCCTGGCTCGACGTACTGCGCATGCACATTCGATTCGAGCGACTCACGCTTGGCCGTAGCATCGAGCTCGATGAACTCGCGCGAAAACACGAACTCCTTCAGGTTCACACCCTTCGCGGCATCGGCCGGTTTAACGTTCTCGTACTCCGACTCCCTGCCGGCATTGCGTGTGCGCGTCTCGCCGTACTCCGTGATCAAGGCCCTGAAGTCGTCATACCGGGTCACATCACGCGTCATCACCGCCTCAAGAATCGAGGCCTTCAGCTCGCGGTTAGCGCCCTCGAACACATCGCCCTTGTACCGGCTGATCATTTCGGACGCGTCCGTGAACTGCACACGCCGGTTGTCCTTTGGGCTCGCGAGCCCGTACTTCGCGTTAATGTGCTCCTGAAAGGCCTCGAGGTAGCGCTCGTTATGGTCAACCTTCCCGAACGGATCGAGCCGTCGACCTGTCACAAGATTCATTTCCGGAATCACGATATGCACGTGCACCTTGCGCTCGACAGGCTCCCCCGTCTTGCGGTCCGCATAGCTCTTGATCCGCGGCACATGCGCTTCAGCGTAGAAGTTGTATTCGTCCCGACGGTACGCGGCAAACGCAAACGCCTCGAACTCCCGAACAATCTCACCTAACAGCTCGCGGTCAACCTCGTCTTCCTTGAATGACAGCGTGACATTCAGGTAGCGCTCGGCGTCCGTGTCGATCGACTGGATGATGTCGTTCGTCAGATCGAGATCGCCGGCAAGGATCACGCGCTCATCCATCTCGTCGCGCTCCATCTCGCGACCCTGCTTCTGGCCCTTCTCCAGATAGTCCTTGATCCCGTCGTGATAGCCGCGTACGCGTATGAGCATCGCCCTACCCCTGCGCCTTGCGCTCGGCAAGCCAGCGCTGCGCCCCTTCGATTCGGAACAGCAGCGTGCTGTGCACGATCGACGGCAACAGATGGCCGGCAGCGGAGACCGACGCCCGGGCGCTGTCGCAGTCCGTCTGCGTCAGCGTATGCGCACCGGCATGGTCGCGATCGAAGTGCAGCTTCGTCTCCAGCTCGATCACCGCCATAATGGCCGCCTGCTTTTGATCCATTCCCATCGCTATCAGTCGACCTTGTTCAAGGTTGCCCTGAGGTACTGCCCGATCAGCTGCAGCTGCGTGAGCACCTGCTCGTAAGTCGCTTCCGAAAGCTTCCCGCGAACGTGTTCGGAGTTCGCGCGGTGTGCAATCTGGTTCAGGTTGTTACTGGTCTTGTTGAAGATGTACAGCAGCCGCTTGCGGTCCCCGCTGGCCACCGGCCGCGCGATCACCTGCGTACGGTTGGTCAGCACCGCCTGCCGGAAGAACTCCGATTGCGTCATCCCGCTTTGCGCCACCTTTGCAAGGTACGCATCGCGATCCGCATCCGACAGACGGAACGCGATCGGCTTGCCCAGCCCTGCCCCGCCATTGCTTTTTTGCTTTGGCATCACCAGAGCCCCGTCGAGCGACTACGGTCGATGTCAGCGCCGACCATCGCGAACTGCCTGCCGTCGTCATCGATCGGGTGCGCGCGAAACTCGTATTCCGGCCAGCGGAACTCGCACTCGCGCAACGCACGCATCGCCTGGTCGCCCGTCATTGGCCGCGTATAGCCCGCCCACGGCAGATAGCGCGGCTCGCTGCCGTGCTCATCAACACGCGCTCCCACTACAAGCTGGATCACCCATTCGCTGCTCGGAATCATGACCGCACCTCCGTATTCATTACGCATACCAGGCAGTGCTTAATGTCGGTGGCGGAGCCACCGACCAGTCTGACGCGGCAATAGACCGCGTCGGGGTTTCAAAGGGGCTCGCCCCTTTGGCACGAAATATTTTACGGAACGCGTAGCGTTGCGTAAACATATTCGACGTGCCTCGCCCCGCTTTCGCCACACATTATTTCCTACGCATATTCTACGGCCCTACTACACCCGAACATTACGCGTTGCATCGGAATACTACACAATACAACCTTGCCCCTACATGCTGTCGTCATTCATACTACGCCGATACTACATTTATTCGCCATTTGCCCAATGGATCACGAAGAGCTTGCTTCCGCGCTGCGCCGCCTTGCCAGCACAAGCCCGAAACGCAGCAAGGCTTCGCATCTCAAGACCCTCCTTCCGGACATCGAGGCGGCGCTCGCCGCTCGCGTTCCCGCCGTTGAAATCCTGAATACCTTGCGCGAACAGGGACTCGATATCTCCCTTCGGACGTTTCACGGAACTCTGTACAGGCTTCGAAAGACCGCCTCTACGCCCGGTTCCGGACGCAAATCCGGCGCTGCGGCAGCCCGCCCCAGCGCCCCGGCCCCCGTGACTGCCTCCCGAGCAACAGCCCCTCCCGGAGCGCACAAGCCTGCGCCTCCCACGACCGATGCACCGGCACCGGCACCGGCACCGGCCCACTCTCGCATCAAAACCTTCGAGCAATTGCAGTCTGAGAATCCCCACCTCTCAAGCATGCAGTTGAACCGCCTCTATGCCGAACAGTACGGCGAACCTCGCGTGAGAAATGCCGATATTGATGCGCTCAAGAAAAAATATCCTCAGCACACGAAACCCTGAACCGCATCGCCCCGCCGCGCTGCGCCGGGTCGGGCCGCTCCCCATGCATTCTGCATGGGTCCCCGTGGCCCTCGATACGGGCGCGCGGCGCGCGCGATGCCGCCCTGGCTCGCACCGCGTAGTTACATTCTGTTTCGCAAATCGCGGTCTCATCATGCGCGCGAGCCTGGCATAATCGTCGTGCCGCTGCCTGGTCCCCAAAGGCACGCGGTAGGAGCCTCGGAAAGCCGGTCTGCGTACCGGCTTCTTTTTTTCATGTGCAGTACTCGTGAAGCAAAAAACCGCCCGGACTTTCACCCGGACGGCGGCATGTGACATGCCTGCACTTACGCAAAGTGCATCAGGGCTCAGGCGGCTTCGGCTTCCTCCGCATCCCCGTCGTTGCACTCATCCTGCGTGCTGTCGGCGTCGCTTTCCTCGTCATCCTCCCAATGGCCGTACGTGACATGTTTCGGCACCTCACGGTTGCGCAGCACTTCCGGCAACCAGCCCGAGTCCGTCATGCGAAGCTCGGCGGCAGCAGCGGCATCTCCCCTTTTCATCCCGCGCAGTTCGCCTGCGGCCTGCGGCGAAACCGTCTCGCCGACAACGGTCACGATACGATCTTTCGAGACGTGCTCGAAGTACCCTGCGCGCGTCGGCTTCCAGTAGCGCGTGAGGTCCAGTTCCAGCGTGTTCGCCACTTCGTTGACCGGGTGCGCCCGGTCAACGGGGCTGATGCTGTCTACCGTCGCGGCCACGCAGAATGCAAACAGGTTCGACATCACGTCCACGTCCTGTTGCAGTAGCCACGCGAGCAGTTCATCGGTGCGCTTCGGCAGCATCCGGCTCCACTTCGCCCGCTCGCCTTCAAGCGCCTTCCATGCGGCGCTGTCGGCCATGTCGTCGGCGTTCGACACCAGCGCATCGCGCGACGTATGCACGTCGATCCGCACCGCATGATCGATGTATGACTGTCCGTACACGTTATCGAACACGGTGGGGATCATCCGGTACATCAGCACGGCCAGCGCAACGGTCGGCTGTTGCGCAAGCTCGATCTGTACCGCAGCCGTGCGGTGCGCGGTCAGCCGTTTGCACAGCTTTTCGCCGTGCAGGGGCTTGGCCTTCGGGGGCAGGTCACGATTTCGCTGCGCATGCGCAAGCTTCGCGATACTGCCCGCGTCTGCGTCGTTGATTTCCCGGCAGCGCAGGCCACGCGTGATCTGCACCTTCCCGTCCTCGTCGATGGCGACGAACGCACCGGCCTGCTTCATGTCGTCGGCGGCGAACGTTTCAAAGCGCTCGGCATAGGCGTCAACAGCAGCCGAAGCATCGTTGAGCGCGTTGTCCAGCTTTTCCCAAAGCGACTCGTCTTCCTCACTGTCCTGATCGGCGTAATACGCGTCTAGCGCGGCCTTCGCCTCGTCGCGCGTGGCAACAAGCTTCACAAGCTCGGCCTTTTCCGCTTTGGTCGGCTTTCGTGTGGTCGATGCGATCCGGTCGTACTGGAACAGTTCGGCCTGGTCACAGCGGGTCCGCGTCTCCACGAAACACCAGCCCTCAGCGGCTACGGCCTGGGATAGCTCGATCAGGCGGTCAGTCGCAAGGCGATGCAGCAGGTCCGCATCCGCGATGTATCCGGCGTTCTGGTCGTCGGAAAAAAGATCGCGACGCACATAGCCTCCTGCGGCCTCGTAAGCGTCCAGCCCGACAAACTTCGCGAGCGGATTCTCGCTGGCATCAAGTTCCGCTTTCGTCAGCGCTGCGCGCAGTTTGGATGGTCGGCGTTGCCAGGCATTTGGGGCATCGGTCCACACGCGTTCCTGCGTCGCGTGATCGTCGGCCAGTGCGAGCACCTTCGCCTGCTCATAGTCCAGCTTGTCGTCGCGCAGCAGGTCAAGCAGCGCCGGAGCGAGGTTCGCAATTTTCAGCGCACGGCGCACCACCATTTCGGACACTTTGAACAGCGCCGCGACGTGGGCCACGCTTTTGCCCTCCTCCGTAAGCAGGCGGAACGCGACGCTTTCATCTGCGATCGACATGGCTTCCCGTTCCCGGTTCTCGATCAGCGACGCAGCCACCGCCTCGCCATCGCTGACGATCAGCACCGGCACCTGGTAATCCTTAGTAATGTTCCCCTGCGAAAACAGCAGGTCCAGCGCAGCGAGCCGCCGCTGTCCGGCGCACACGGCGAGCTTCGGCACCTTCGCGCGGCCTTTCATCTCATGCACGACGAGATTCTGTATCAGTCCTTTCCCGGCAATTGTTCCGGCCAGCGCCTCGATGCCGGTGGGTGCCTTTTTGCGGACATTCAGCGGCGAGCGGCACAGCCGTCCGTACGGGACGTATTCGATCTGCGCTTCGCTGTCGAAGCTGGTTTCCAACGCGTCCGGGACGCTGCTAGCTGCCGCAACTGCCTTTTGTTCAGATGCTTCCATCGGTTTTTCTCCGGTTAGTGACCAGAAGTTGCTCCGGCCTCACAATCATAATAGGGCGTATTGCCCTATAAATAAAGATGGACGTTCATATTAATTTTTAATCAGCAAGAAGATTCAATTAAAACAAATTCAAAACAAACTAACTGATCAACTTGTGTATAGGGCAATTTGCCCTATACTAAGAACTGAGGCCGAACTGTTTTCGGTCACTAACCGGAGAGAAACCGATGACTCAAGAAACCTCTGTTGACGCGATCACCTCGTCTGTCGTTCCCGACGAACTGCGTCTCAACTTCCTGCCGCACTACCTCGGTTCGCACTACCTGCGTGGCGAGGCGTTGGTGTACGAGTGGGCGCGCCGACTCGCAAGCGCCTATGACGGTGGTTCGTGGATCTTCTTCCAACTGTCGAACGGTGGTTTTTACATGGCACCTGAGCGATGCGGACGGCTTCATGTCCGGTGGCATATGAACGGTTACAACGACATGATGGGCGCCGACGCTTTCGGCATCGTTGTGACGCTCTTTGCCCTGTGCCATCTGGCCGAACTGCGCCAGGACGACAGGATCATCGAGCACTACCATGCGCTTCGCGCCTACGCGGCACAGCACGTAGAGGCCGCCAACATCCTGCGCGCCATCGACTGACGTATTGACCACTCACGGCCCCGGCCTGTGGGCTGGGGCTGATCCTGATATTGGGGAACAGCATGGACACCACTTACCTGACAAGCCGCTTCGGACGCAACGCAGTTGGTACACGTTCGGATCGCCCGCTGACGAATGACGAGATTGCGGCGGTTGCCCCGTCGATCTTCGCGCTGTCCGCGCACGAAAGCCGCTCAGAACGGTACACCTACATTCCAACCAGCGACGTACTGGACGGCCTGCGCAAGGAAGGTTTTCAGCCCTTCATGGCCTGTCAGACCCGCGTGCGCGCCGACGACAAGCGCGCACACACGAAACATATGGTCCGCCTACGCCACGCCGACCAGATCACGGGCCGTGAAGCCAACGAAATCATCCTTCTGAACAGCCACGACGGCAGCAGCAGCTACCAGATGCTCGCGGGGATGTTCCGGTTCGTCTGTCAGAACGGTATGGTCTGTGGAGACACCATTGGAGATATCCGCGTACCTCACAAGGGCGACGTGATCGGCCAGGTGATCGAAGGAGCGTTCAAGGTGCTCGACAGCTTCGAGGCAGCGACCCATCAGCGTGAGGGGATGGCCGGACTGGCGTTGACCGACGGCGAACAGACCGCTTTCGCGCGGGCCGCGCTTACGCTGCGGTACGACGATGACAAGCCAGCGCCCATCACTGAGCAGCAACTTCTAACATCGCATCGCATGGAGGATCGCGCACCGGACCTGTGGACGACATTCAATCGAGTGCAGGAAAACATGATCAACGGCGGCCTACGTGGTCGTAACGCGAATGGCCGGGCAACCACAACCCGAGCCGTAACGGGCATTGACCAGAACATCAGGCTCAACCGCGCCCTCTGGGTGCTCGCCGACGAACTGTGCCGCCTGCGCGGCTAACCGGTGCGCCCGGCCTTCGGGCCGGGCATGACCTCACTATGGAAACCGACATGGATACCGTTCACATCCGCTCAACGTGGTTGACCGCCCTCCTTCCGCTGCTAGCCGTCTATCAATACGGCGATCGTTCCCTGGTGCGCGCGGAACTGTTCCGCATGGCATTGTCCGCCGATGCCGCCGCGCGCTCCGCCGAAGCACTCGACCGGATTGCCAACATGCGGGACCGCGACGGGCACCCAATCGACATGCACCGGGAAGAGTTGCGCGCGATAGCCCGCAAAGCGCTCTCCGAGTTTGATCGTGTGCCGCCCCGTGCCCCGCAGTCTGCCCTACCCGAGTCAGGGTTTTAACGAAAGTTTCCCTCTGTTTCAATCAAACTGTCAGGAGTACAAATCATGAACAAGCTTTTCTTTACTGGCCGTGTTGCCGCCGCCCCAGTGCTCGCGAATCACGGAGATTCAAAGGTGACGAAATTCACACTGATTTCCAACGAGTACGCCGGTCGCGACGAAGGCAGCGGCGAAGCGAAAGAGCGTCAGGTGAGAATTCAGGTCACCGCTTTTGGTTCGCGCGGTGAGGCCATCGCCAGAAACGTTCTGAAGGGCGATCAACTGATCGTCGAGGCGAAGCTGTCGAACAACGATTTCACGGACGGTGAAGGCATCGAGCGCTACGGCTACAACTTCACGGTCGATAATTTCGACTTCGGCGCGCCGGGCGAACTCAAGCGGGCGCAACTCGCGCGGCGTCAGGAATAATCCATGTCGGCCCCGGTTCATGCCGGGGCTGTTGCCCGGTACAGGAAATGCCCCTGAAACCTTGGGCGGCGTTGTATTTCATTCAGGCGCGTACCTGGGTGAAAATAGCCTCAGCGGCGTCCGAGTCCCAGCCGTCCGGTAGGGATCCCCTTCCTGCCAAACCTTGAGCCCGGATGACTGCAGGCGTCACGCGCGCGCCGGCGCGCCCGGATCGAGGCGCACGGGGACCCGCGCCGGCGCGGCGCAGTAGCGCCGGGACGATCCGGCACGCCGCAGGCAGACCGCGGGCGGGGTCGTCAAGCAGCCGCAGGCTGCGTGATTCCTCCGCGGCGAAGCCGTGGGGGCTGGATCCTGGATCGGCTTGCGGACCGCCGTGGCCAGCGGTGACGTACGATCGCATACACGCACTCAATCGACGAGACCAGAGATGGAAGGCAGAACGATTTACGCTGGCGCCGACGGACTGGCACGTCTCAAGGTACGCAGGGTTGTGGCCTGGCGCGAGCGGAAGCGAGGAACCGGCGTTGGGTACAGTAGCGGATATTTCTGCGGCAAGGCTGTCGGGCTTGCGCTGGTCGATGCGCCCGATGCAACGGTGTCGTTCGGCATCGCCCCTTTTATCACCGACCGCGGGTACGCGGTCGAAGTCCCCTACTCCGGACAAGCAAGGTAACGCCATGAACATTCCGCCCCGCCCGAAAACACACCGGATCACCAGTGACGTACCCGAGCACCTCCTCGAGGCATTCCAGCACACCGTCACGGAATTCTTTACGAACGCGCACGGCGGCCAGACACCGGCGCAGCGCGCAGCGGAGGTCCGCGCCGGCGATCGTGACCGCGGCCTCGATTCGCTCCTGCAACTCGTCGACGTGGCCGAAGGCGGCACCGAACAGGCGGAGACCATCGCGGAATTTCTCGCGGGCCTGTACAACGGGACCGACTACCGGTTCGATCTCACGGCGCTGCGCGCGTTGGAGGACGATCTTTTCGAGCACTGTCTCGCCGTGCTACGCCTCGATCACCGGCCGACCGTCGAGGTGCACGGCTATTTTCCTGGCGGTGAGCAGCGCTGGCAGCAGATAATCGCGCGCTGGAATCTGGACAAACGCCCCGCGCCGGAGCCGGCGCCGGTTCATGGCGAGCGCTATCAGGCACACTATGTGACGAATCAGGAAGCACCAGGTTATCGCGATATCACGCTGGTGGTGGCGATCGACGGGGACCCGGCCCGCCAGCTGCCGATCGAACTGCACTTTTCGGCTGCAGACTCGGAGAGCATGGCCCGTGATCTTCTGGACCTTCATCGTCGCGCATGGGCGCCTCGCGATCACCGCGCCGGCCCTATCGACGTAAAGGCAGGCGAACTCCCGCCACGGTGGCTTTAATAAATAGACTAAGCGGAAAAGGAAAAATGAATAACGACTTCCACACACGCATTCGCCCCGAATGTCTGCTGCCGTGGGTACAAGGCTGGCAGCAACCAACGGGTGTTGAGATTCGTGAGGTCATAGGTCGCACGGGACTAACCGGTCGGGCAGTCGCGGATCTGGTCGGTCTGAGCGAAAGAGGGGGCGGCCGGCAGGTTCGGCGATGGATAAGCGAGGAGTCGCATATCCCCTACGCCGCATGGGCAATCCTCTGCGAAGTAGCAGGTCTGGGCAAGATCTGGGAAACCCGGGAGTAGTCTGGTCCGCTGAGTCAGGACGTGCCGGCCTCCCCTCGGCGGGACGGATCGACCCAAGGCCGCGATTACTGGTGTTCAGACCACAGCGCGCCGGCGTCGGTCATCCGCTGATAGTCGCCGGCGAGTGTGCGTCGGACGCGCTTCTTTTCCGCCTGCTCATAGAAGGGCACCCGGTATGGCGCAACACGTGCGGTGTGGTGCACGCACCGGAGACTGCATCTCGTACTCTCGCGGCTTCATGAGTCGTCAGTATTGTCCTGCAGGACCGTCTCGTAGTCCTGTCCGCCGTAGAAAAATGCCGATCACTGAGGTCTGCTCCGCGTCGACGTCGAAGGCTATCACTACCCTCTTGCGGTAAATCGTGACGCGCAGGCCCTCGCGAATGTCATCCCGACGATTGCTCCATTGCCGGAAGATCCGCAACCCTTCGTAGTACATAATAATTGGGCTGATATAGCGTTCCGCGACCACCGGAGAGGCCGCGGCCACAATGTATCGATAAAGCGCGAGCAGCTGTCCCTGCGCTTCCGGTGTAAGGGCGACGGTATAGGATATTACGCTTTTTCGATGGCCTTGCGGTGTTCAGCGGCGAGCGCCGCGCGCAGCTGGTCGACGCCGATGGCGCGAGAGGGGTCAGCCTTTAGCGCATCGTAGGCGGGCGCGACCTGCTTGCGCAGCCAGCTTTCCACTGCACAGTCACGCGCGAGCAGCGCCCGGAGTCCATCGCGGATCACTTCGCTCTCCGTCGCGTATTCGCCAGCCGCCACCTTGGACCTGACTGCCTCGGCCATTTCGTTGGGCAGCGTGATGCTGAATTGTTGTGTCGATCGCACGGGAAGTCTCCCTTCTGAGGGTGGGATTTTAATCCTGCGCTTTGCCTTCGACACCTGCAAGGCGTCCGCACGCCGACAGGCGGCTGCACACCCCTCACGGCGTCAGTGTGCACGTACGCCGGCAACAGTCGCACGCAACCTTCTTCATCTCGGCAAACCGTTCGCCCGCCCCCTCGGTGAGGTCCCGCGGCATCGGGTGGGTGGGCAGAATACGCGGTGCCGCATGCCGGTCTTCTCGGCCGCGCTGCCGCTTGCTTTCGAATGCCGCCTCCCGCTTCGGCGTGGCCCGAACGAGGTGCCCGCTTTCGATCGCGGCAACGAAATCCACCTGCCAGTTTCCGGCGCTGACGCGTGGTGCGGTCTCCCCACATTCGTGGACGGTGATCGTGCTGGCATCGTTGGCCACGCAGATCCGTCGCGAGGTATCGCAGTCGAAAAAGATCCCCCACTGACTGGATCGGCACGAGCCAGTTCAAGATTCTGCAGGACCGGTTCCGCAAGTGGTGGTCCGTGACTGGCACGTCCCTAAACGCATGACGCAATCAGTTTTGACAACACACAGGCACCTTGAATGGCGGCACCCAGCGAAGCATGGCCGGCGGGTTGGTTGATCACACGCCATCGTCCGCTTGCCACCGCCACATGAGATGCCCGTCACGATCCCTTTGCAGCCGCGCGCCGCAATAACCGAGGGTCGGTCAACCACTCATCACGCGTTCCAACCAAGACGAGCGCGAAGTCCGGATGATTGGGATTGAGCAAATAATTGGATTCCGCAGGAACGACCGCACTGGGAACAGCCAGCACGGCGCTGCTTCGCTTCCGCTCCCACGCCGATCCAAGTTGCTGCAGTTCGGCCCGCGCTGAAATGTCCCGCCAGTCGCGAGGCAAACTCGCGGGATCGATACGTTCGACGATTTTCTCGGGGAAACGGGCGGGAATCATCACATAGCGGGCACGCAGCGGTGAATCCTGAACCAACATCTCGAGCAGCGCGAGCGATTGCGTCTGCGCCGTATACACCAACGCGACGCCTTTGGGGTTCCATCGGCCACCGTATAATCGAGCTCCTTCCCCAGAAAAAGCGGTATCCGCATATCGCTCCGTCACCACCCGCCATGCCGTAACCATCACGCAAACACGCCATGCTCGATGCGTCCCAGCGTGTCCATCACACTATCGGTGCCAATGTCGGTATCGACAAGACTCAGTGGCGTGGCGTCTTCCAGGGCACCAACCGGCGTCTTAAGCCAGGCGAGTGCCAGGTCGAGATCGTCAAACACCTCGGCAGCGCGCGCGGCGACACGCGCGAGTCTCAGCAGCTTGGCTGACTCCTCACGGCTCAACACCCCTTCCCGCTTGCGACGCGCCAAGGTACGCTCCGGGATATCGAGCGCCTGCGCCAGTTCTGCTTGCGAAAGTCCGATGGATTTGAGCATCGCGTCCAGCGCCCGCGACGAAATGCCGTGGCGGACCACGTCCACCCATTCAAGGCCGGATCGGGGAGAACGCGGAAATACCGACCGTCCTCCCAGCAATGAATCGGCTGATACCTTCTCGATGACGTCCACGGTTTCACCTCCTGCCATTTGGCATCAATTTTACACCAGAATGGCAGAGAAAGTAGTTGCTGCCAGGGTATCGCCGGTCCGGTCCGGTCCGGACTGCCGGCTACTTTCAACGAAGGGTCGCGCCAAACACCCGTGGGGGCGATCGACGACACGCACAAGCACCGCTCCGGCGAGAAGGTGCGCTCGTATGCCAAGAATCCGGAGACCCTGGGTTATGGGAGCGAAGGAAGGCTGAGGCGACCGATACGCAACAGGAGGCTGCGAAGCCGCAAGACGGCACCTCACGGAGTCGCAAGATGGAAACGGCCGTCAACGGTCACGCGCAGCAGTGCACCTTTGCATCTACTTGCGTTGAACACGCGCCGCTTTTCTAAGTTCACCCACGACAAAGAAGCCAAACGTATTGGCGATATCCGGCAAGGTCAGGATGGTTGCCTCTGTGACCTGAGCTGGCTTGAGCATTTGATCCAGCGTCCAAGTGCGGTTCGTGCGCCGGCCGATATAAGACCTTTTTTTATTTGATTCCTTGACGGTATGCATCCAAGTTTCGCGCAGTCCCATTCCCCAAGGAGTCGACGATGACAGACGAGATTGACTTGGCAGCAGTGAACCGGTTCGTGGATGTGCTATTTAGTTAGGCGGGGCGCAGTAACCCGAGCGGTATGGCTCGGACGTTGGTGCAGGCGATCAATGCCTGCCATCAGGAAAACGTGGGGGCGCGCGAGGACCCGACAGCGCGGCTGATCGTCCATGGGTTCGCGTTTCTCTGCGGAGTCTTCAGATCGACAACACGCTGGATGTCTACGGGAAGCTGAACGACGAGTGCAGAGTAAAGGACGCGGCCATAAAAACCGCCCGCGCGGGAGCCGAAGAAAGCGCACCGAACGCGGTGTGAAGACAGGCGCTCCGGAAAAATAGTCCCAGAGAAATCAACGACTTTGAACTTTGAATCCGATCGATCGAGCGCATGTTCCAGTCTTGCGCTCGCTTTTCTTACATTTTAATTACTCCAATTCGGCGGCTTCCAACCCGGGTCCAACCACCCCGCGCTGGGATTCGGAATCCCCGTGCGATTGGTCTCGCAACAAATACCTAAAGTAAACCTTCAAGTTTACGAGTTTACCGGCTATTATTCGCCGAAATCGCACGTCATCGAACTTTGATGATTTTCGCGGTTTTCGATGACAACACCAATTCGCAGGTACCTCATGGTTACTAAGGAACTACCGCCGCCTCGCAAGGCAATTGGTATCGACCAACTAATCGCCATTGCTGACCGGGCAGAGGCGACGCTCGCGCAACTGCGCGACGACCTCCTTGAGCCTTGGCCCAGAAAGATGGCGCCCATGCTCACGGCGTCGCGCGTGGCCAAGCTTTGCAAGATCGAGCGCACCCAGATCCAGTACCTGTGTACACGAGGTAACAAGAAGGGAGAGTATCCCACGGGCACCCTTACCGGCAATGGACGCAATCGTGAGTTCACGCTCGCGGAAGCACAGCAGTTCATTCGTCTCGCGGCGCCGTACAAGCGCCGTCCGGAAGGGGCGCTCGGCCTTGCGATGGCCATCGGGAATTTCAAGGGCGGCGTTGGCAAAACGACCAGCGCTGTGGCAATCGCTCAGGGCCTGACCCTTCATGGTCACAAAGTCCTGCTGATTGACCTCGATCCGCAGGCTTCGTCGACAACGCTCATGGGCTACGTTCCGACGCCGGAAGTCACCGAAGAAATGACGGTGATGCCGCTCGTCTACGAGGAACAGCCAGACCTGAACTACGCCATCCTTCCGAGCTACTGGGACAACCTGGATTTCATCCCGGCTTGCCCTGCTCTGTTTGGCGCGGATTTCTACCTACCGAACCGGCAGTCGAAGGATCCGAACTACCAGTTCTGGCAGGTTCTGGAACGGGCGATGGGTCCGATCCGAGAGAAGTACGACGTGATCGTGATCGATACACCGCCGAGCCTTGCGTACCTCGCCACTAGCTGTTTCATGTCGAGTGACGGCCTGATTGTTCCGCTGCCGCCCGAGACCCTCGACTACGCCTCGAGCGCGTCGTTTTTCCGGCAGTTCGCAGACCTGTTCAAAGCCTTGGCCGACGACCGCGACGTGCAGAAGGAATTTGCTTTTATCAGCATCTTCCTCTCGAAGGTAAAGCCGCGGGTTGACGCCACCGACGTCGTTCGGTCATGGATTCAGCAAACCTACCCGGAGTTGCTGGGTCGGGCAGAGATTCAGGATTCCGACGTAGTCAAGAACGCAGCAGCCGAGTTCAAGACAATCTACGACGTTCAGGCCTTGGGGCAGTACAGCCGCGCCATTGATTCGTTCGATGCCATGGTCGATGAGATCGAAGGGCATATTCAAGGTGCGTGGGCCACGCAATTGCTGAAGGAGAAGGAGAAAGCGAATGTCGAGTAAGTTGAAGGAACGCCTGATGGCGCGCACGGCTGGGGTCGCCGACAGAGCGGAGTCTGCGGCTGCGGCGCGCCCTCCCGAGGCAGCGCCACGCGCGGCGACCATGCCGGCGCAATTGGGCGCCTTCCGCCTCGAAGCACGTGAGTATCAAGAAAGGATCCAGCAACTGCAAACGGACCTGGAAGAGGCCAAGCGCAGTAGCAAGGGCTCGATGAAAGTGCTCTTGACCGACCTGCACGAAGTCCCGGGCCGGAGGCGCTACAAGTCGCCGGAGGCGTTCACCGAACTGCGCGAGAACCTCCGGCACAACAAGTTAGCCACGCCTGTTGGCATCCGGCCGCGCGTCGAAGGCGGCTTTGAAATCGTCTCGGGCCACTGGCGCACGGATTCCTATCGAGAGCTGGGTCGGCTAGAAATCGACTGCGTGCTGGACGACGATTCGAGCGAGGACGAAGCGGCGCTCGCTGCGTTCTACGCGAATCTGTTGCAGTCAGACCTGACCGACTATGAGAAGTACCTCGGCTTCAAGGACATCCGCCAACGCTTCCCGGACATGACCCAGGCCAAGATGGCAGAGCAGGCCGGGGTGAACGAATCGGTGGTTTCCGCACTGATGGCGTTTGACGATCTTCCGGCTGAAGTTCTGGCCCTTCTGAACGAGAAGCCTGCCCTAATGGGCGCGACTTCTGGCTATGCGTTGGCGCGCTTGGTCAGAACCGGAAAGGCAGATCGAGTTGTACTCGCAGCCCAGCGGCTGGCGAACAAAGAGCTGGATGAAACACAGGCGGTGAAGTTCGCAAGCGCAGACCCCGCGAAGCAGAAGGCGGCAACTACGGCGACGTCTTTCAAGGTCAAGGCAGGGCGGGGCACGTACTGTGATGTGCGTCAGGCCAAGAATGTCGTGCGGCTGGAGTTCCAGTCGGCGGCTGAAGCTCAAGCGGTCCAGTCGGCGCTGAAGGAAGTTCTGGAACGACGCGCAGCGGCAGTTCAGGCGGAGCAGACAGAGGTCGCAGAAAAATAGTTGTTTAAAATCAATGACTTTGAACTTTGAATCTTTCGCGAACGGCCTCAGCTCGTCGCGAAAAGGAATAACAAGATGAATTGATCACCGGACATAAAAGACAAAAGCCTCCAGTTGGCGCTGGAGGCTTTTGAATACGGGCTTGCTGTTCACTCGCCCGGCTGCACTTCCCGACGGCAAATCGGGTTGAGCGTTGACACCACGAAGTGTAGCCGATCGAATCAAACAGTCAAGCGTACTCCATCCATTTTTCGAGAAATGGACGCTGGATATGTCTATCGCGCAACACTTCGTTGCTGGCGAGGTAGGGTTACGCCCGCACTTCCCCGAAACCGAAAACGTCGATGTTTCCCCTGCTCCTCCGGCAACCGAGGACAGCGACGAGTTCGCTCTGAGTTCCGATTCCGTCAACCTGCCGTGGGTCATCCTACGGGCCGTCCATCGCGCTTCCCGCCTCGATGGGATCCCTGCTCGAGCGCGCTCCGTGTTGGCTGCCCTTGCACGCACCGTTGACGCCTCGAGCCCGTACGGTCATATCTACGCTCGACGTGAGCTGCTGACCGAACGGTCGATGCAGTCGGAACGGACGTTCTACCGAAGCCTCGATGACCTAGAAACCGCCGGTCTGATCGCCCGGCCACCGCAACGCCGCTACGTGCAGGCGGGTCTCTTTGGTCGCGCCTATCTTCACCTGACCGAGCGTGCTGCCATCATTCTCGGGCTGGCAGCGGAGCCAATCCCGGCTGCTCAACCAGTCGAAGCAGAGGCTGATTCGGTGGATTCATCCAGCACCCATGCCGGAGCTCAGCAAGCCGGTACCGCCGCGGCTGAAGCATTTTCCCATCGGTCTGCCAATCTGGCAGACGGTGGTATATATAAGAATCTTTTCCCCACCTCTTTGCAAAAGAGACAACCGGGGCAAGTGCCTGTGGACCTCCAGCGTCTGCGGTCCCTGGGTTTTCGGGATTTCCTGATTTTCAAACTGATGCGCGAAGCACGTGAGCAGGGCAAACGTCTGTCCGATGTTGTCGAAGCAACGTGGGAACATCTCCAGAAAGCCAAGCGGCCCATCTGCTATCTGCGCGCCCTGCTGACCAGCACCGCCGATTTCTCATTCCAGATCCGCACCCGGCATGCAGAGCAAAACGCGGCGCGTGCTGCGGTCGAAGACCAACAGGCTGCCGAGTCGCTGGTTCGCGAGGTCGCCGGTCTGTCCTTCGTCGACGCTACTGGTGAGCGCAAGCTCGTCGTCGATGCTGACGGACTGTCGCTATCGGTCTACAACGCGGAGGAGGGCATCGCACGTCGCGAGGCGGGTCAATGGCAACTGCAATTCGCGAAGGCACTCCGGAACGGTCAGATCCGACCAGCAAAGCCGGATGATCTCGAAGCATTTGCCCAAGCGCGCCGTCGGGCGACCTCGTCTGTTCTTCCGAATGTCGACGCTCCTCGCATCGCCACCGAGGCTGCCACGGACCATCTGGCCATTTTAAAGGGAGCGTTGCGGCGGTTCTCCCCGGCGCTGGCACGTGCGGTGTGAGGAGGGCGCAGGCGAAAGGATTTAAGACGGACAACGATGAGCGCGATCACGATCGTTTGGTCTATAACTGAGACCGGGCGGAAATATTCGGGTCGCTTATCAAACTGCGTCGAGGAGGCACTCAATGAAACGCCTGCTCTGCTGGTCGCACAGATCGACTCGCCGCTTTCTCTGGACATCTGCTATGTGGGCAGCCGGGCCTGCCGACGTCGATCAAAAGTACGCACTGACGGGTGGATTGATCATGAGTTGGGTAATCGTTCGAATCGTGCGAAAACTGTCTTTCGAAGGACAACTGGCGCGCTCGCGCCCCGCACCAGCTGGTCGCTGGAGACTGAGAGAACCAAGAAGATAACCCAGAAGACCTACGGGATCGTGATCACGCAGTGACCCAATTCAACGACCTTGTCGCCAAGAGCAAAAGTGCCCGTCAATGCCGACCCCGACCAGATTGTGCTGCTGCCGCTGGCACCCTGTAACGTCCAGCAGGCTGGGAACTGGCAAGCGATCGAGGCACTCTTTCAGCCGCTGGTTGGTAACGGGTTTTCGGTCCAACAGGTCGCCAACATGCAGATAGTCAACTAGTTGGCGCAGAAAATGTCGGTGATGCCCTGACGGCAAACCCGCTTGCGAGCTGCATCTAAACCCGGCGGCGCCGGGTTCTTTGTGCCGCTTCAATGCCGTCTTAGGAAGTAAATGTGGGAGCACTTGGGCATAGGGTCTACCTTGAATTAAGGAGTCCTGATCGCTATGTGTTGCGAGATTTCCTTCCGGGCGACCGCAAGTAGAATCTGAAAATCGTGGACGTTGGAAGTGACAGTCTTAGAGAATGGCGGGGCGCTGTGCAAGGGAGTTCGCGAATGCCCTCGGAAAGCGGTACATAATTGCAAAAAGCGTTGCGCCGTGAAACATCGCGCAGTAAACCTTTAATGTGGCGAATGCCCTTTCTGACGCGGCCTTTGAGCCGATTGAGGGGGAATGTTTCACGAGAAATTTGGTGGTGTATCGGCCGAGACGCGTCTTAGCGGCATCTTTTTTGACACCGAAACGCTCCAACAACCCACGGAGGTGTGGGTTGTACGATTTGTCACGTAAAACGTATGTTTCGCTACAGACGGGTCCGCGCCGCGCTTAGCACGTGGAAGTCTACCGTCAGTACGTGGCCGACCCGCCTTACGCCGGCCGGTTTTTCCGCCAAACTATTCCTTACCCGCGCGTGTCCTTTCTGTACTACAACTCGTTAATCGAGTCAGGAAGCCGGGGGCCGCAATGGCCAACCTCCGATTTGCCCATGCAGTTGACGATGTGCGTCCTTACTGGACGCATCGCTACGATGTCTACGGTCCCAAGGTCCACCGCCGGCTCACCGTGTTTGGTCATCGGGCGCTGAACGCATGGCTTCAATTCGAATTCGATCCCGATGTAGTCGCTCACGCGAGAGTCTGACGTTCTGTTGAATGGATGTCGATGAATCAACGTCGATTGCGCACCACCGCTGCGGCGCTGACTAGCGGATGGACTGCACTGCAGTGCGAAGGTAACAGTTACGCGTCCCATTCCGGCGCGAACGGCGGGGTGACGAAACGGTGGTTCTTCGGCAACACCGCAATAGCGTGACGGTCCTCATTGTCGAGTTTCACCGCCAGCGCGTCGAGATTGGATTTTTGACTTTCGCGACGTTGAGCCTTAGGAATCACGGCGACCCCGTCCTGTTCCAGAAGCCACGCGAGCGCAACCTGGGCAGCAGTCGCCCCATGCTTGGTGCCGATTGCCTGAAGTACGGGGTCGCTTGCTGCCCTGCCTTGC
>NZ_JARESS010000086.1:0-19924 GCF_046027915.1 Paraburkholderia sp. RL17-347-BIC-D | reverse complement strand
CGTCATCTATAGCCCATGTAATAGCCGTCCTTCGCCCTGCCAACCAGCATCAAAAAATCTCGTGACTTCGGTATCGCAGGTAGTTCTTTGGCGCCGCCCGCTGGTCTTCCGATCCCTTCGCGATGATCGACGAGACCGCTACCCGGCGGTACACAGTCGCGCCCGACATCCAGTCTCTCTTCCAATGGCAATGACCCGAAAGGACACACGATGACCCTGCCCCGAATCAGCGGAACGAATGTTTCCGCGGACGCGACCCGCTCCGGCCGATTGTTTTTCCTCGAATTGAGCGGCGGCCGCATTCACTCGATCAATCCCGACGGATCCGACCTCAGGACGATCGTCACGGATTGCCACCTCCCCGACGGCATCGTCGTGGACGTGGATGCCGGTCGTATCTACTGGACCAACATGGGTTCGATCGGCCCCCATGACGGCTCGATCGAACGTGCCGACCTGGACGGCAAGAATCGCGTGGTCATCGTCCCGCAAGGCGTCACGCACACACCGAAGCAGATTCATCTCGACAAGGCAAATGGCAAGCTCTATTGGTGCGATCGGGAGGGCATGCGCGTGATGCGCGCCAACCTCGACGGCTCTCAGGTCGAAACGCTGGTCGCGACCGGGCATGGCGACAAGGACCGTCTCGACCAGACCCGGTGGTGCGTCGGAATCACGATCGATCCGAAGCACGGGAAGCTCTACTGGACACAGAAAGGTCCGGACAACGCCGGCCTGGGCCGCATCTTCCGCGCCGATATCGAGATCCCGCAGGGCGAAGGCCCGGCAAACCGCTCCGACATTGAAGTGCTGTTCGACCGGTTGCCGGAGCCCATCGACCTCGAGCTCGACCTCGCGAAGCGTGTCCTCTACTGGACCGACCGCGGCGATCCTCCGCGCGGCAACAGCGTCAATCGCACGCCGATCGACGGACCGGCCACGTCTGAAATCCTCGTTACGCACCTGATGGAGGGAATCGGCATCGCACTCGACATTCCCGGTAACCGGATGTTCGTCACGGACCTGGGCGGCTCGGTCTACTCCGCCGATCTCGATGGAAAAAACCCGCGCAACTTCCTTTTCGCCCAAGGCAACCTCACCGGCATCGCCTATGCCGAACTCTGACCCACGCATTGGAGAAATGACATGACTGATACCAAGAGCCAGCCCATTCGCCGCATCGCCATCATCGGCACCGGCGTGATCGGTGCCAGCTGGACCGCACTGTTTCTCGCCAAGGGGCTGAAGGTCGTTGCGACGGACATCGCGCCGAATGCCGAAGCCCAGCTCAGGGCGTTCGTGAAGGCTGCCTGGCCCGCGCTCACGAGATTGGGCCTTGCACCCGGAGCGTCGCAAGCGAACCTGACGTTCACGCCCGTGCTCGCACAAGCGCTCACGGATGTGGACCTCGTCCAGGAAAACGGCCCTGAGCGGCTCGAATTCAAGCAGGATCTCTATCGGCAACTCGATGAGCTGCTGCCTCCCCACGTGATCATCGCGTCGAGCACGTCGACCCTGCCCATGAGCAGCATCCAGGTGGGCGCCGTGCTGCATCCTGAGCGCTGCGTCGTCGGCCATCCGTTCAATCCGCCGCACCTGATGCCGCTGGTCGAGATCGTCGGCGGGACCAAGACCTCGGAAGAGACGATCCGGCGCGCCATGGAGTTCTATACGTCGATCGGGAAACAGGCGGTGCGCCTGAACAAGGAATTGCGGGGCCACGTCGCCAACCGTCTGCAGTTCGCGGTGGCGCGCGAGGTCTATTACCTGGTGTCAGAGGGTGTGCTGAGCGCCGCCGACGTCGACACCGCCCTCTCCTGGGGGCCGGGCCTGCGCTGGGGCTTGATGGGCAACATGATGCTCAATCACCTCGGCGGCGGCCCGGGCGGCATCGAGCACTTCTTCCATCAGTTCGCCGGTCCGATGACGGCTGGGTGGAAGGAACTGGGCTCGCCGGAGCTGACGCCGGAAGTGCAGAAGAAGCTGATCGACGCCGTGCATGCCGAAGTCGGATCGCGCTCCATCGAGGAACTGGAGGCAGAGCGCGATGAGCTGCTGCTCGGACTCATCGAGCTGCGCACCAAAGGAAAGGCGCGCTAAAGGTACGGTGCGGCCACGCCACGCGTGGCCGCGGCTCGCGTGAATTGATTCGCGGGCAGTTGACACTCCCTTATCGAAAAAATCTCCCAAATGAAAGACTCGACCAATCTTGCAATCGAAAGCGGGCCGGATCGGCTCACCGGCATCATTCAATCGAATCTCGCGAATCCGGCGCGGAGCGCGGATATCGACCTGCACGGCGCGCTCAATGACGTACTGAAAGACGTTGGGTTATCGACGGCGGATAGCGGTGGCAAGATTACGTTCCACGGCCGCGATCCGATCATCCCCGCGCTCTTCCGGTTCGGCTCGTTGTCCGCGATCGCCCTGGCCGCGAAGGCCGTCGGCGTCGCTGCACTATGGCGACTGCGGACCGGCGAGGAACAGGACATCGAAGTGGATGTTCGTAAAGCGTTGCGGCGCTTCGCGGGGTTCTTTGATCTGAAATGGGAGACGATCAATGGACGTCCTCCAGCCCTCAAGATCGATACCAACCTCTTTCGCGAAACCCGCGACGGACGGCACGTCGTGCCCCTGAACATCTACCCAAAGCTGGCTGCCCGCGAACTCAGCCTGCTGCGGTGCGACTCCAGCCCGGAAGCCGTGCGCAACGCCATTCTGCAATGGCGCGCGGACGACCTGGAGAATGCGGCGGCGGAAGCCGGGATCGTCATCGCGAAGGTGCGCACTTTCGAGGAATTCAGCAAGGAGCTTCAGTACACCGAGGTCCTCTCGAGAATGTCGCTGATCAACGTGGAAAAGATCGGCGAAAGCGAGCCGATCCCTTTCAGCAAAGAGGGCGCGAGTCCGCTGGACGGCATTCGCGCACTTGGGATGGGTCACGTGATTGCCGGAGCGGCCATCGGGCGAGACCTCGCTTTGCACGGGGCCGATGTCCTCAACATCTGGCGGCCGTTCGACGACAGCGAGATCGAGGCGTTCGCGTGGGACACTCAGGTCGGGATGCGCTCGACGATCCTGGACTACTCGAAGGAGGATCGCGCGAAATTCGATCTCCTGCTGCAGGATGCCGATGTCTTCTTCGCAAACAAGCGTCCGGGCTATCTGGAACGCCATGGTCTCGAGGCCGAGGAACTCTGCGGCAGGAAGCCTGGATTGATCCATGCCAGTGTCCTGCTTCACGGCGCCAGGGGCCCCTGGAAGTATCGTCCGGGGTTCGATGAAATCGGCGCGGCCGTCTCGGGGCTGTTCGCCGTCGAAGGTACGCTCGCGCGTCCGAAATCGCCGCCGATCATCCCCATTGTCGACAACGTGGTGGGCTGGCTCGGCACGGTCGGCGTACTCGCGGCGCTGCGCCGGCGTGCAGTCGAGGGTGGCAGCTATCGGGTCACCGTTTCTTTGACCCGAACCGTGCTGTGGCTGTTCTCGCTCGGCATCTTCGACAGGGACTATGCCCGGGCGACCGCCGGATCTTCCGACGAGCACGCCTACGTCGCGCCCGATCTGTTCACGGCGGAGACCCCGCTGGGCACGTATCAGGGCATGACCGACCAGGTCGTCCTGTCGAAGACTCCCGGGTCCTTCAGGACGGTGCTCGTGCCACGAGGCTCGAGCAAGCCCGAATGGCTGACGCGGTGAGGGTGTCCGACCTGCGCTTTTGCGAAATCGGCCAGGAGCGCGACGGCTTTACCGTTGATATTGGTCAGCTTCCTGCAATCAAAGGACGCCATTCCGTCTCCGCCGTTTCCGATTGCGATTGAAACGGCGGAGGTCGCTGTACCCATGGACAGCGCGCCAGGGGACGAGAGCCGTCGATTCGTCTCCTTGGCGACGTTTCTGCGTGTCGGGAGATTCGATGGCCGGTGAAAATCGGTTCTGCGCTTCGATGGG
The DNA here is from genome assembly GCF_046027915.1 of Paraburkholderia sp. RL17-347-BIC-D. Taxonomy (NCBI): domain Bacteria; kingdom Pseudomonadati; phylum Pseudomonadota; class Betaproteobacteria; order Burkholderiales; family Burkholderiaceae; genus Paraburkholderia; species Paraburkholderia sp. RL17-347-BIC-D. The sequence continues at coordinate 15,973 of NZ_JARESS010000086.1, read as the reverse complement.
TGGACAGCTTGAGCTTGTAACTGAATCGACGACATCGAACGACTTGGTGTGCGGTTTGGTGGCGCATCGATCACTTTCAAGTACGTAGCACACGCAGGTAATCGAGTGATGCGCCCAGACAAGGGTGTCATCACCACCAGGTGGTAGGCCTGAGACCTGCGCCCGGTTTCTGACCTGCGCGGCCATGGGTTGTCCAACAGCATCCCGGATACGGTTGGCAGGCCACCACAGCCTGCGATCGTTGACGATGAAGTGTGGGAGCTGAACGGCTCAAATTTGCAGAACGCGGTCCGTTATTGAGGACCGCGACGGATGCGAGGGCCATGCCTTCAATGTCCGTAAGTTGTTGACACACGTGCGCTCGCGCGATTGCGAAAGCAGCAAGCCGCGGCGTACGTCATGCGTGGATATCGTGGCACATCGCGATGCCGCGTAATCCGCCTCAAACCAAGGAGAACCTGATGTCGGAACACGTATACAAACCAAACAGATCGAACTCACCGGCTCGTCGACGCAATCCAGCGACGACGCGGTGAGTGTGGCGCTAAGCAAAGCGGCCCACCGGGCTATCGGACGTTGTCCATCATTCGTTGAGTGTTTGCAATGAGAAAACCAACTCGTATCGTGATTGTAGGTGGGGGAATCGCTGGGATTCTACTTGCGACCAGGCTCGGCGACCGGTTGGGCCGGCCGGGTGAGGCTACCATCACTTTGATCGACCGCAGCCCGACGCATATATGGAAGCCGATGCTGCATACGATTGCGGCCGGTACGCGTGACGTGAACCAGCAGCGGGTAATTTATCTCGCGCACGCGCGCGACCACGGTTTCACATATCAACCGGGAGAGATGTGCGGACTGGACCGGCAACTGCGCGAGGTGCAGCTTGACGCGATAAGGGCGCAGGACGGTAAGTTGGTGCTTGAGCCGCGAGCGGTTCCATACGATGTGCTGGTGCTGTCGCTAGGCAGTCGCGCGAACGATTTTGGTGTGCCGGGTGTAAAGGAGCAATGCCATCTCATCGACAGCCAACAGCAAGCAGAGACGTTCAACGTCGCGTTGCGCGCGCGTGCTATTCGCAGCGTCGTCAAGGATGAGCAGTTGAGAGTGGCGATTGTCGGAGCCGGCGCGACCGGCGTCGAGTTATCGGCAGAGCTGAGCCGTCTTCTCGAGCTTGCTGGTAGCTATGGCGATACCACCATCCGGGACAGGCTGAGTCTGACTCTTCTTGAGAGCGGGCCGCGCGTGCTACCTGCCTTCCCACAGGAGATTTCTGCGTCTAGCCAGCAACGGCTCGAAAACATCGGCTTTCGCGTATTGACCTCTACTGCGGTCACTTCGGCGGAACCAGGAGGTTTTCGGTACGGGGACGGGACTCTCGCCGAAGCGGATTTGATGGTATGGGCTGCCGGTGTCAAAGCGCCAGATTTCATGAACCGCCTCGCTGGTCTGGAGACCAACCGGGCAAACCAGATCGTGGTGTCGAGGACGCTTCAGGTCTTGCACGATGAGCAGATCTTCGCTCTCGGCGATTGTGCGAGCCTCACGCCGGAAGGTGCGCAGCGACCGCTTCCTCCTACCGCGCAGGTAGCCGCTCAGCAGGCGAATTATCTGGCCCGTCACCTGCCGGAATGGCTCTGCCAAAACAAGCCGTTTCCCGACTTTGTATTCCGGGATTTTGGATCGCTCGTGTCATTGAGCGACTATGACGCGTTCGGCACGCTAGGGCGCTTTGGCTTCTTTCCGGGGGGGCTCATTCGGGGGCACCTCGCCCAGTTCAGTCACGCGATGTTGTACCGGCGTCATCAGCAGGCGCTGCACGGGTTTCGCAAAGCGACACTGCTCTGGACGGCGGAACGGATCAACGGACTGGTTCAACCAAACATTCGCCTTGCCTGACAGGCTCATGTGCTTCGGGCGCCCGGCCACCGCCCACCAACGTGGAACTCGTTCAAGAGAAGTGAGTGCATGCCCGTGAGGGCATATACCGTCAGCGATCAACAATCGCTTGACCGTTTAGAAACTGCATTCTTCATTTGTAGAATGTGACGGAACGTTGCAATAGATAGGCGAACCCTCCTTGTGACAGCAAACACCGACCTGACAGAGTTGACCGCTGCGATTGTGGCGAGCTTTGTCTCCCACAACGCGTTGCCGGCAGATGAGCTGCCCGCGTTCATATCGAGCACGCATGCTGCCCTGGCTGCGCTGCGGGGTCATGTGAACACGCTTGCCGGTGAGCCGGGAGCGGCCGTACCAATCAGCGAGTCAGTCACGAACGATTTCCTCGTATGTCTGGAAGACGGTCACAAGCTGAGGTCCCTCAAGCGCTACCTGAAGCGGAGATATGGCATGTCTCCCGAGCAATACCGCGCCAAGTGGGGACTTCCCAAGGACTATCCGATGGTTGCGCCTGCGTATTCGGCGCTGCGCTCCTTGATAGCGAGGAGACGAATCCCCACGGTGGAACGGGTGTCGCAATTGGACAAGCAGTGATCCGGAAACGAGGATTGTTGACGACGGGGCAGCGCGTAAGTGTGACGCTCCGTTAGCGGCCCTTGTCAGTGTCAATCGGTAGCCAACTCAACTGGCCTCTGAACGCCCCCGCCTTGCGCTAGCCGCCCTCCGACAAGGGTGCACGGTAGAGATGCGCTACAGGCCTGCGTCCGCCTGCGTGTTACTCACGTCTGGTTGCGCGAGCGCGCCGTCTCTCGGCGTGCTCGGCGCTTATTTCCCGACTGGCTCTTCAGCATCGTTGGCGAGATCCTGCTGGCACGCGATCGTGCGCCTTCTCGCAAGGCATTTCGGCGCAGAAAAGTGGCTGTGGTCGCGTTCGCTAGCGACAGAACAGTGGCGCTTTATCAGAGAGGTCTGGCAGACAGGCTTGCCACGACGACGTCGCAGCAGCAACTCATTGCGGAAAAGCTCTCGCTGGTGGAACCGGAAGGGCGCACGCTTGAGGAGCAACTGGTCCTGATGACAGCGCCTGGAGGCGGCTACCAGCGATTCGCCCGACGTGCTCTCGCCACGCCGAGCACCGGCTCCGCCCGGCTCTGGCCGCTTGAGGCGGGTTTCACGGCATCTTCGTTTATAAAATTGCAATCATCTGAACAACTGTACAGATCAATACCGACCCGGCGGGCTCACGAGCGCGTCACGCGTTGCGGTAATGCGGACTGGACCATTCATTACCCAATCAAGACCAAAAATTCACCCTTCTGGATGTCGAGCACCTTACCCTGACGGAAAGCGTGTGCGTCTCGCCCTGCTGGGGCGGGCAAGTTTGTTTTTTTAGGGGTTTTGAGTTGAGTGACGCGACTATCACTAGGCGTATTTCGAAAGAACTGGTTTCATTCGAGCCTGTTTCGCCCGAAGACATTTATTACGACGATGCGGCCGGACCCGAGCCCGAGCGTGACGCATTGCCGTCGTCTCCGGCGATGTATGGTGGCGGGTCCGGCAGAGCCCAGGAGGTGTTTCAGCTTGCACGAATAAGTCGCGTGTTGACGGATGTGAACGTCAGCCGTCTGTCGTTGATGACGGCCCGCGCCTGGCAGGCGTTACTGCGTCTCGAATGCAAGGCGGCATTGGAGATCGTCGAGAAAATCGAACTGTCGCTTAACGATCTGCCCTCTGTGGAGCGCGACGCGAGGCGCTGGGAGATCATGGCGTTGCGCGCTGCCAGCCTCGTCCTGCAGGACAATTGCGCTGCTGCACTAGCGCTTGCCTTGTCCACGATACGCTACTGTGGCCGCGAATCGATCGTTGCTATCGCGCGGACCATCTGCCGGTACGCGTACTGGAAGCTCGGCGATTTCGAACGCCTCCACGCGGTCGGGCAAAGCAATGCGGACGTCTTGCCGACGAGGCTGCATCGAGTCGCCAGGATGTTCGATCTGTCGTTGATGGCCGCAGTGGAGATGAATCAGTTGCGTTTTCCCGCGGCCCGTTTGCTGGCCGAAGACGCCATCAGTGAGTGCCGCAGCGTATACGGCGGCGATCTGTCGGTCGCGTCGTTCGCGGCCAGCATCGTCGGGCAGGTTCTCTACGAGCAAGGCATGGTTGACGAAGCGCAGACATGGCTGTCGCAGCGCCTTGCGCAGATTTGCAAGGGCGGGACCATCGAGAGCGCTGAGCGTGCCTATACAACGCTCGCGAAAATCGCCGCCTCACGCGGCCAGTTCGACTTTGCGCAGCTGATTCTGAAGGAAGCCGAGGCGCTGGGGCAAAGGCGGAGCTGGCCACGCCTCGTGGCGGCATGCGTCGCAGGACGGATCGGTCTGCTTCTCGAACAGGACGACAGATGCGGCGCAGAGGCGTGTCTTGCGCAGCTTGCTGCATTAGAGCGGGCGCACGGCGCAGCGACCAGCCCAGGGGGCGCCGGAATTTCAGGTTACCGGGTATTGGCTCGCGCCCGTCTACGCGTGGCATGCGGCGCGACGCTCGACGATGTGTCGGCGCTGCGACAGTTGCATTGCGAAGCTGTGTGCCGGAATGAACTCTATCTCGCCGTGCAGGTGGCGGTGTGTTTGATCGATGCGCTTCTTGCCGTCGGGGAGCAGAAGGACGCCGCGTCTATTTTCTTGCGGACCCTAAAACTGGGGGCGACGGTAGGGCTTCATCAGACGTTTGTCGATAGCGGCCCTCGGGTCGGCGAACTGCTCGCGGTGCTGCAGCGGGGCGATCCCGCCGCGCAAGGCGAGGTTCGCGTACTGCTGCCGTATATTGGCAGTCTTCTGTCACGATGGCGTGCGGCTCGCAGCGTTGTAGCAAAACGTCCGACGACTGGCCGGCCTACCGTCGTGCTAAGCAGCCGGGAGCATAGTATTCTGGTCCTGATGAGCCAAGGCCTGTCGAACAAGCAGATCGCGGTCAATTTGCGCATCGCGGCTGAGACCGTCAAGTCTCATGCAAAGAAGATATTTGTAAAGCTTGCTGCGAAAAACCGCGCGGAAGCGGTCACCCGCGCCACCCAATTGGGCCTCATCCAGGTGTGAGGAGCAAGGTTGGTATGAAAGCTCAGTCGAGTACGCATTCTTCGATCAGTTTCGCCGGCTTTCGTCTGGATATGGCGAACGAATGCCTTTGGAGGCTGGATGCCGGCGCGCCACCCGAACGGGTTGACTTAACGCCCAAGACCTACGGCGTGTTGCGGTTTTTGGTCGAGAATCGCGGTGCGCTGATTACCCACCACGCGCTGCTCGAAGCGGTGTGGCCCGATGTGCACGTACAGCCCGAAGTCGTGAAGGCCCAGATACAGATGATCCGGACACGGCTCGGCGATAGCGCGCAGCACCCACGCTACATCGAAACGCTGCGCGGACGCGGATACCGTTTCGTCGCGCCCGTAGAGGTCCCTTCAACGGGATATCAGCAGATTGCAAGCGACGAGAGCAACGGCCACTTTGTCGGTCGCACGAGCGAACTGCATCAACTGGCCGCTGCGATCGAGCGGGCCAGAGCCGGCAACAGTCAGCTCGTGGTGGTTACCGGTGAACCAGGAATCGGCAAGACCGCGTTGCTCAAGCAGTTCGTTGCCGCCCAGAGGTTCGAGCATGACGATGCGTGGGTCGCTGAAGGGCATTGTGTCGAGGGTTATGGCGGCACGGAACCTTTTTATCCAGTTCTGCAGGCTCTCGGGCAACTTTGTGAGGGAGCCCGCGGCAATGAAGTCGTGAAAGCGCTGGTGACGCTTGCGCCCACGTGGGCGTTGCAGCTCCCGGGCCAGGTGGCGAGCCATGTCCGCGAGTCCCTGCTGCGGCAGATCGTTGGCGCTTTGCGCGAACGCATGCTGCGGGAAATCTGCGACGTGCTGACCTCTCTGACGCGGACACAGCCGCTGGTTCTGATATTCGAAGATCTTCATTGGGCGGACCACTCAACCATTGATTTGCTGGCGGCGATTGCGGGCCAGTCAGGAGCTCTGCGCCTGATGGTCGTCGTCACTTACCGGCCGACGGAGGCGGCGCTGGCTGACCACCCAATTGAGGAACTGCACCACGAGCTTTCGCTGAGGGGCTTGTGCCGCGATCTGGCGCTTGGCCCACTTGCTGGCGACGCGGTGGTTTCGTGGCTGACAGGCCGCGATCATGTCGACCCTGCCGAGGAAGAACTGTGCTATCGAATCGTACAACGTTGCGGCGGCAACCCGCTGTTTATGCGGGCGACCCTCGCCGATCTCGTGGAGCGGAACATGCTTCGCAAGACGGCGACCGGCTGGCGGCCATTGGTGCCATTAGCGGTGATTAGCACGACCTCCCCCCGCACGATTATCCAGACGATCGAGGGGAGAATCCGGCGGCTGGGTAGCGACGAGCGGAATCTGCTTGAAGCCGCAAGCGTGGCAGGGCTCTCCTTTTTATCGGCGACCGTGGCCGAGGCCGCGGGTTTGTCGACGGAGCGTTTCGACGATCTGTGCGAGGCGCTGGCACGCAATCAACGTTTCATTCGACGTTGCGGGGTGAAACGCTTACCCGACGGGGGCGCGGCGACTATGTTCTGTTTCGACCATGCCCTCATTCGCAGCGCGTTCTATGGGCATCAAGGGCTGATCCGTCGCACCCGTTTGCATCGGCAAATCGCGGAACGGCTCGAGGCGATCTTTCCTCGCGATCAGAGGGCGGAGGTGGCATACGAGCTCGCGCAACATTTCGCTGACGCGAGGGAGTGGCTCAAGGCGATCGACTATCTGCGCATTGCGTTGCAAACCGCGAGGCTTCGCTTTGCGTATCGCGAGGCGCAGTCGATTCTCGATCTTGCCGCTTCGCTCACCACAAAGTTGCCAGCTGATTTGCGTCCGCTGAAAAGTTTTGAGTTTGCCGAGGCGCGCGCGTCGCTTTACGCTGCGGGGCATGATCCGCGCGCCGAGGCGGCCTGGATCGAACTCGAGGAGCAGGCACGTACGATTGGCCGGCTCGATGCGCAATTGCGTGCCATGCTCGGCCTCGCCTACGTCTTTAGCTGGAGCGACAAGCAACGTTGCATCGGGATGCTGAACGAAGCGCTGACGCTCAGTGCATCGCATCCCGACCTGCGCGTCAGCGCGCTGGTGCGCGTGAGTGCCTATGTACGCCGTATCTGGGCCAGCGGCTGGTCACACGCGGATCTGACCGAGTGCGAGCGTGCGATCCGCATGCTGCGCGAGACGGGTGATCCACTGGTGATCGCCCGGGCGAATATGGAATACAGCATGCTGTGCATCATTTCCTCCCAGTATCGCGAAGCCCTCGGGACTGTGCGGACGAATTATCAGATCCTCTTTGAGCACGCGGTCGAACATCCGGGCTTTGACCTCGCGATGGCGACGTGGATGATCCGGATGGGTACGCCGTGGGCTCATCTCTTCGTGGGGGAGCTGGGACGGGCGATCGAATCGTTCGATCTGGGCATGATGTTTTTCCGCGAGAACGGTGATTATTTTGCCGCTCGCACCCTCGAGATCTATCAGGGATGGTTGTTTGTGCACACGATGGACTACGAGACGGTCATTGAAATCTACCAACGGCTCGTGCCGGCTGCAACCTCGACCGCGCGAGCGGACGAAACCGTTTCTGGCGCACTTGTGCCAGTGCAACACCGTGCGTGTATTGTGCTCGCGGGCCTCGCCTACCTAGGATTGGGGGATAGCGTACGGGCCTCGTCGCTGTTTGCTGAAGCGGACCGTCAGATGGACGCCACTCCCACCACGTTCGACTGGTACTGGAAACTGGCAATCGAATGGGGAGCCGCCGAGGCAGCAATGATGGCGGGAGACCATCACACCGCCAGATCACGCGCGCAGGAGTTCGTGAAGCTCGCCCTCGCCACCGCAGACCGGACGTGGCAGGCCCTGGCATGGGAAGTCGTTGCGCGTGAGGCGCTGGATCGCGGCGATCCGGTCATCGCACTCGATAGTATCAACAAGGCGTTCGCGGCTGCGGAGGGATTCGAAACTCCACTAGCGGACTGGCGGCTTCACCGCACTGCGGCGGCGATTCACGAGGCCCGCGGTGACGCTGGACAGGCGGATGTGCAACAGCGCCATTTCATTTCGACGCTCGAGCGGCTGTCGAATTCCTTGCCGCGCGGCACTCAGATTGGCCGACGTCTGCTCGCTCTGGCAACTAGCTGATCCATACTTCAGGTGTGAGGCAAGGAGGAGCCATCATTGTGCGGATCCCTCCTCAGGGGGATACCAGATGTTAGGGCGCCCAGTCAGAATATGGTGATCATCTCACCGATCCGGTGAGCGCGACGGGCAGTGACGGACTCCGTGCCTGGGTTTTACAAGGGTGGTTGGTCACTTCATGAACAGGCCCCCTTCAGGAGTGCCGACATGAGAAAGAAAGTTGCCGAAATTATTGTAGACACCTTCGTTTCGGCGGACGTAAAGCATTGCTATGGGATCGTGGGCGACACGCTGAATCCCATCGCTCACCACATGAATGAGAGCGACATTGAGTGGCTCCATGTTCGTCATGAGGAGGCGGGAGCGTTCGCCGCCGAAGGCGAAGCCATGTTGACCGGCAACCTGACCGCTGTCGCCGGAAGCTGCGGACCTGGGGGTCTTCACTTAAATTTGTAGGAATTCCTGGGTGAAACGGGGTGGCCGCAAGCGCGCTGTAATCGGCAACGCGCGCCTAACGGCCGCTCCTGGCCAATGTGTCGGCGCAGCACTTCGAACAAGACACTCCATCCCTCGACCCGCCGTCCCGCTTTGCCATGCATGTGGAGCGGGGCGCGGTCCGATCAGAGGAAGCAGGATATGGATATGGGAATCCAAGGTAGAACCGCGCTGGTTTGCGGCCCAATTAGCGGGCCGGGCTGCGGCCGTGCGGAGGCCTTTAGCCACCAAAGCCGTGAACGTGGTGATGGCGGCATCAACCCTTGGAAGCTTGAGGCGACGGCGAAGGCCACGGCCATACGCGCTCAAGGTGGCGTCACGGTCAGACTGTGGCGTGCGACATCACTACACCCGACGGACGCGCTGCCGCGCTAGCTGCAAAGCATTTCCTGCTCGTCGACCCGGACCGAGTGCTGAATGTGGCGCTGCCTGCGCGTTTCTCTGCAGCGAACATTCCGGATAAATCACTGGATAAGAACCGCTTGATCCAAGGCGGAGCCTATCCAGGAACGTTCCAGATCGGAAGAAAAAGGGATGCCCGCAAGAACGTATCGTTTCACTACTCTCGGCCTGGCACGACAGAACAACCTTGCCTGGCGGGTCGTAGTCTATCGACGCGAACGCTTGTGGGCAAACAGTTGCACAAATGTTTGCCAACCCAAGGGATGTAGAAAGTGACCTGGACAGCTCTCTTTTTGTCGCGGATTCAGTTTGCGTTCGCCGTTGTATTCCACATTATTTTGTCGTTCTTCGCCATTGGGCTTGCGGCTTGGTTGGCAGTACTTGAAGGACTCAATCTTGCAACCAGGCTGGCGTTCTATCGATGGCTTTTCGGTAGCCGCTGGATTCGTACTATGTCGGAGCGTCGCGCGCGCAAATGACCGGGTACCTTCTGCAATGTCGTCGTTGATCCTCACCTCGTCGTTTGCCAGACTTGCGGTGTCGTTCTGGACTTACACGATTCTACTTTCGATGACGGCGCGTGACGTGGCTGCGCCGAACAGCAGTCTCTCATTCATGTTTGGGGCGCAGGTCTCTCCGTGCGTCCACTGCCGCTCGCCTATACATCCCTTGTGTATCGCGTGCTCCGCGTGAAGTTAAAGGAGGTCCCCGTGGGCTTTTAGTCGCATCAAGCGACATATAGCGCGACAATTCCCTTCTCGCTGGTCGTGGCCACCGCGCCAGGGTCATTTGGTATTTGATCATTGACGACGACTGCGATGTTTCCGAATAGCTCTGTGCATCTATATAACCCTGGCGCCTATGATAGGAATTCGCGCTCAGCGTGGTCCACCCCTATTTACGATTGGTGAGTGCTTCACGCGTGGGGCTCGACACATACTTCTTTAAAGACATGCAGAACATAATCTTATGGATCGATTCCGCGGCGTGCCAACAGGTTCCGAAGACACGATCTGAAACAGCCGTTGCAAAGAGGTGTTCATCCGCTAAAGGAGACGTGCGTGACCACCGCTGCCGACCCTACCGAGGCCTCGGAGTATGCGTGCGCGTCGCCGAGATCACCGCGCTCTCCTTTAACGGTGTCGAGCCACGCTATACCGTCACCTGGTACATTCATGAGGAAGGTTACTTCCTTCCGGAGCACGTGATTGCAAGTTATACAGAGTCGCTTGAATTTGCGTGTCCTGAGGAGGCTGTCGCCTACGGTCAGCGTCGCGCGCATACATTCGTCGATTGCGCATTCGTTGTTTCGAACCAGTAACGTCACCACGCATGGGGCAGGTGCAAGGTCGCCCCAGATTGCACCGGGGGCTTCTTGAAACTGGTCTTAATTCAGGTTGCCTACTGCCCCTCGCAAAAGGCAAAGTCCGTTAAGGAAGCGCCGGTCAGCGCTGTCGCTCCGAATGACTGCTCCTCGCTCAGGGACTGATCTTCACGGTTGACGCCGTGCCCATGAACGGGCCGGCCACATTCCGGCCCGTTCTCGCGTTACGTACACATGGCGTTGCCGAAAGACACGGAAGCGCCGCGCCCCGCGTCATGCTGCGTTGATGTGTCCGAGTTGTTGCACGGCGGTCACGCCGTCGTCCAGGCCGATTTCCTCAACGATCTTGCCATCTTTGAGGCGGGGCACGGTCATGCCGGTGAAGCGCATTTTCCGGCCGGTCGCAGGCGGCAATGAGAGGTGGCACCGTTCGTTCGGACAGTTTTTTCGATTTTTAAGTGGAGTGCTGGGCGGTCACGCTGCCGTTTTAATCGCGGGCAGCATCGCGAAGTAAGCTTCGTCCGGGGTCTTGTCCGACAGACTTGAATGAGGCCTTTGTTGGTTGTACCACGTAAGATAATGGTCGATTGACTTCCTTGCTGGTCGACGGACTCATAGGCCTTCAAATATATCTCTTCGTACTTCACGCTGCGCCACAGCCGTTCGATAAAAACGTTGTCCCGCCACGCACCCTGTCCTTAGCAAAATCGCGGCTTGCATCTGGTTGATCAGCGCGGTGCGGTGGCGAATCCATACATGCAGGGAAAGTACGAATACCCCCTTCTATGGGGCGTTGAAAGTCAAACCCTGTTCAGTGAAAAAATTCTGTTATGCGAAGGAAATCTCCTTGGGCTATCCGTTGTCTGCATGCCAGCCTGCGGGGTCGCCTGCTACGACCAGACGCAGGCTGGCCTGCAGACAACCCGTACGCAGAGGACTCGCTGATGGCATACACCCTTTGCAGGTTGGCATGTCAATGTCGTTCAGGTAAGAGTGTCTGCTGACCGGTCAGACCCCCAACGAGGGGATGGAGACTCTGTCAAGGAACAGATAAGCTTGTTGCTGGGTAAAGTCCGAATAGGTCGTTAGGAGTTATCTGGACAGCTCGCACGAGATCCGCTTATGTAGACGGGAATACCTAAGACTTGGTTACTGGTCTCGTGTGTTTTCCGGTCTCTGCAAGCGGTCCCGTTCTGCTTCGGCACAAAGACAGGACACAATGAAAATGCTCAAAGATTTTCGCTATCTCTCATGCCGCAGGGGAAATCGTCGCTTGTTGCACCGCCAGCTTGGCATTACTCCAATGATTGTTTCATCATCGAATACCAGGCCGGTCCGTAGGCCGGAGCGGCCGCTCTTCCGGCTAGTGTCAAAGCGGACGAGAAGTCGTCGGGGCGTGCGTTCTTCAGGTTTCCCGACTTGCAGCTTACCGGTTCCAACGACGAGGTCACAGACCCGGCGCGATATCGGTATCGCGAGGCGTTTGCGATGGTTGAGGCGATCTTCGATGCCGCCCCGGACGATTACTGCCCACACATCTTCGTGGACGACGCCGCCGCCATTGCAGGTGCCTGCACGCAGGTTTTCCCGAAGAAATATACGAATGTCTAAGGAGCACCCTCATGGGGAATGTCATCGAAATCGACTGGGCGTGGTTCCACACCGTGGCGCTCCTCAGCCGTGATAGCCCCACCACATGTCGGGGGCATCGGCCCGCTCACGCAGACTGTCGCCACGAAGCTTACAAAAGGTGCGCGATCCGGGTACTCGAGCGACAGAGTCGGACAACTGCTACCGTCGCATGGAGCGACTCGACCGCTTGCCGCTATGGCGAACAACTCTGGCAGCGCTGTATCGCACGGAAAACCGGAATATGCGCACTGAGCGGGCAGGCCATAGCGAAAGGTGATGCCGTGTACAGCCCTCGAGTATTGCGACGCGCTCCACAAAATATCGACGCCATGATTCTGGCGTCTGTGATGGAGGCGACCACGTCGGACGAGGGTGTTTAACTAACGAAGGGTAGGTAACACAACGGCATCAAAGTCCTCACGTCGAGGTCAATGGAGGCTGAACGCGGCTCGCCGCATCAACTCCGCAACAAAGCGAACTGGCGTCGCTCCTTCGCGATGGCGATGTTTTAACTATATCGACACCTATCTCCCAGGAATGAATCCATGAACGGCGCGGATAGCCTTTTGAAATCCTTGGTCGCAAGCGACGTTCACATCCACTTGAGGCTCCGACATGAAACTTGACGCTTTCGCGTTCCAGCAACTGCGTCGCCTTGCTCCAAGCCTAGACGACATCCTGAGCACGGGCGAGGTCGAGCACGTAGACCAGGCTGTGAATCTTGCTGCCCTAGCTACCCTGTGCGCAGAACTGTTTGAATCATATTGCTGCCTCTGTCAAGACGATATGAAGGACCTCGTCTCGGGAAAGGCCTCCGGGGCGCCCGTATGGTAACCGGTCGTTTGTAGTCGCCTTGGCGCAGAGAGCATGACTCATTGTTGCTACGTGTCCACGTGGACACGTAGCTCAAACGCGTAATCGATCGACGCGCATATGATTGTTCTTGCCGCGTATACGGGTTCAGTAGCAAGTCGATCGGGTCTAGCAGATAAGCTCGGTGCTGGTGGTGCGTGGGCCGGCCCCCATCGATTAAAGCGCATCCCCTTACTGGGGGATGGTGGGCCGTGCCGCGCCAGGAGACAATGTGTTTACCGGATTGAGGTCGAACGGCGCCCCCGGAGAAGAGGTAGCGCTTGTCGATCACTGCCGGGCGGCTCACTTGCGCTTCGCCATAACGACTCATTTTTCGCCCCAGGATACGCCGCATCGAATCCCAGTGCAGGGTATCAGGCGGGAACCGGTCGGTGCGCAGCCGCAGAAGTCGCTTCGCTGGCGCTCCTTGTTAGTCGAAGCCGTGCCCGTGTTACTGATAGGCATATATCCGTGTTTGCCAAAGTTCCACAAATCAGCAATCGTTTCTTTCGGCTAGTGCATTTTCATGCGATGCGTGGTGCCTCTTTCTGCACTAGTGCGACGAATTGGTACGTCTGCAAGCTCTCGGCGAGCGGAGCGCGGGCTACTACTTGGAAAAGGCGCTATCGGTTTGTTCAGAAAACCCTTCGATGGCGATCCTTCGTTGGAGCTTCTCGTGTGACATTGATTCCAACCACAGGGACGACATTGAAACGACACATCCCGAGCGCCAGAGGCAGATGTTCAAAGCGCGCAATCGGCGCGGCCGCGATTGCCGCGATCCCGATATCAGGGTGCGCAAGTTCGCCATCCATCGGCGTGCTGGGCGCATACTTTCCCGACTGGCTGTTCTGTATCGTCGCGGGCGTTGTGCTCACGGTCGTCATCTATGTGATTCTCAAGCGGCCGCAGGCCGACCGTCTGATGGGACCTGCGGCCCTGGTGTATCCCACGCTTGTCGCTTTCTTCGCACTCGCTGTCTGGCTAGTGCTGTTCCAACACTGAAGCTCCGCAGATCGATGCAATGGCGACGACTACCAGCGAAACATCGAAAAAAAAATGGCCGGCCATCGTGATGGTCGTAGTGACGCTGTTGCTGCTCGCCTACGTCATCCGGCTGTGGGACCGCGCGCCTCGCACCGACGACGCCTATGTCTACGCGGATACGATCGACGTCGTGCCCGAAGTCAGCGGCCGCATCGTCGAGTTGGCCGTGCGCGACAATCAGACGGTGAAGCAGGGCGATCTGCTGTTCCGTATCGATCCGCGCCCGTATCAGGATGCGCTCGCGCGGGGCAAGGCATCCCTCGTCGCGCTCGACCGCCAGATCGAGCTGACCCAGCGCACGGTCAATGCGCAGCAGTACAACGCGCAGTCGGTGCGTGCGGCCGTCGAGCGCGCGCGAGCCGCGGCCGGCCAGGCGTCCGATACGCTGCACCGTATGGAGCCGTTGTTGTCGCACGGTTATGTGTCGGCGGAAGACGTCGACCGTGCGCGCACCGCGCAACGCTCCACACAGGCCGAACTCAGTGCCGCGCAACTGCAGGCGCAGCAGGCGGCGGCGGCGGTGAGCGGCGTCGATGCGCTGGTCGCGCAACGTGCCGTCGTCATGGCGGAGATCGCGACGGCCGAACTGAACCTGGAATATGCGACGGTGCGAGCGCCGTTCGACGGACGCATCGTGTCATTGAAGACATCGACCGGCCAGTTTGCCACGGCGCTCAAACCTGTCTTCACCTTGATCGATAAGCGCCACTGGTACGTGGTCGCGAATTTTCGCGAGACCGAACTCAAGGGCGTCAGGGCGGGGACGCCCGCCACGGTCTACCTGATGAGCGATACGGGCCAGCGTTTCCAGGGCAGCGTCGATTCGATCAGCTATGGTATTGCGCCAGACGAAGCCGGCCTTGCATTGCCCGGCGGATTGCCGCGCATTCAACGCACGCTTAACTGGGTGCACGTATCGCAGCGCTTCCCGGTGAAGATCCGCATCGACAAGCCGAATCCGGAACTGTTTCGCGTCGGTACGTCGGCGGTGGCGGTGCTGGAACCCGGGCGCGGCGACAACGGTGAGCGCCATTGAGGAGCCAATGACCGCCGCCGACTATCTGCCCGTCACGTTGCGCGATGCAGGCGCTTTCCTGAGGCGCGAGCTTGCGCCGTTCCCCGGCCGTCTCAACGTGATGTTGCGCTGCGTGCTGACGAGCGCCATCGTGATCGTCGCGTCGATGGCGCTCGAAGTGCCGGAGCTCGCGCTGTCGCTACTCGTGGTGTTCTATGTCACGCAGTCGAACGTGGTGCTCACGCGGCTGGTCGGCATGCTGTTCATGGTCGGATCGACGCTCGCCATTGGCCTGTCGATCCTGGTACTGAAATTTACGTTCGACTATCCGTTGCTGCGCATTGTCATCGCGAGTCTGATGTTTTTCGGCAGCGTGTACCTGCTCCGGGTGCTCAAGATCGGCGTGGTGTTCTTCTGCGTCGCGATCGTCGTGATCTACGTGCAGAGCTTCGTCGACCAGACCGATCAGGCCGACCTGCTGATCCGCGCGGTGTTGTGGGTGTGGGTCGCCGTCAACTATCCGATCGCGCTGACGCTCGTGATCAATACGTTGCTGCTGCCTGCCGAGCCGCAATTGCAACTCAAGGAGGAAATCCATCGGCGACTCGAGGTGCTGGGCACGCGCCTGACGCAGCTGATCGACGGCACCGCGAGTGCCGCGCCGATCACGCTGGCGGGTGTCCAGCAAGGGGCGCTCACGCTGCAGAAGCTGCTGCGGTTCACGACGATGCGTGATGCCCACTATCTCGAGCATCAGGCGTCACAGCTTGCGTGCATAGCGACGGTGTCGCGGCTTTATCGCGGAGCGAGCGAACTGCCGCTCAGTTGGCCAGGCATGTCGGCAGCGCAACTGGCGATGTTGCGCGAGTTGCGTGCGAACTGCCGCGCGCTCGACGAATCGGTCATGACTGGCGAACCCTATCGCTACGTGAGCACGGCGACACCTGAAGAGCGCAATGCCGCCGACACGATTCCTGCTGCTGCCGAATCGCAGCGGGCGCTGCGCGCGTACGCCGACCTTGTTACAAGCGGTGCCGCCCCGGCCGGCAAGCCGCCCGCGAGTGAACCGATGGTCGCGCCCGACGCATGGACCAATCCC
>NZ_JARESS010000085.1:0-20132 GCF_046027915.1 Paraburkholderia sp. RL17-347-BIC-D | reverse complement strand
CTCCGCAACACCAATCGTCGCCAGACTCGCGCGATGCGTCGCTTCTCCACGCGGGCGGCCGACGACGCTCGCACAGATAGGGCGGCAACCGCCACCAGGAGGCTAAACGTGCTTTAAATTCCGGATTCTGAAGCGTCCCCCACTCGGATAACGGCAACCCGATGAAGGGTGCGACGATGCTCGCCCCCCTGGAAAACCTGGGGGTCGTGGCCTCGTTTAGCCGGCCGCGTGTGAGTAACGACAACCCGTACACGGAGTCGCTGTTCCGGACCTGCAAGTACCGGCCCGACTACCCACGCAAGCCGTTCGGCAACGTGGATGAGGCACGGGCCTGGACGCAGCAGTTCGTGCGCTGGTACAACCATGAGCACAAACACAGCGACCTGAAATTCGTCACGCCGGTGCAGCGCCATAACGGCGTGGCGACCGCAGTGCTTGCGCAACGTGAGGCCGTTTATGCAGATTCCAGGCAGCGCAATCCACGGCGTTGGTCCCGATCGACGCGCAACTGGAAATTGAAGGATGAAGTCTGGCTCAATCCGGAGCGCATGCAGCCGGAAGAACTAAAGCAGTCCGCATGAAGTGACACGACAAGTACGTTGACAACCGCCGCTAGCCCTCTTCTACGACGATATCGATACCTTGTCTGGAATTATCTATGTCCTTGCCAGACACCGTATCGACACCAAGTACTTCTCGACCGGATTGCAAACTTGACGCTTGCGAGGCAACCACGCTTCGTGGGCGCCTCGCATTTGTCAATGGCGTCCGATCCGTCTTATTCAAATCCTTCGAGACGGAGCGAATCGCCCTTACGAGGGAAGGCACGATCCAGCATGTTCATGAACTGAGTCCAGTTGTCACATGCCCGCATCAGACCGGTGACGGCATGAATGTGCTCGCTCAGTGCGGGATGCCCGACATCTTCCGACAGCCACTGGTGATGCTTGGCGGCACGCCGCCCCGCCTCGTTCTTCGGGTTGCGCGTTTCCAGTTCCTGGACAAGGCCCGGTGCCAATCGATCATAGACGATGTCCATCGTGTACTTTCCCACCACGCCCGGCTTCCCGCCAGAAACAGTGGGATAGGCCCAATCCCGAAGACGAAACATCTCTCGATAAAAAGCATCAGGAAACCGCTTTGCCCACTTGGCAAATTCTTGACGAAGGTACTTGTCGAGTAACGCGGCAAGAGCCTTTTTATCCCGGACCTCCTGATAGCCTGTCGCCTCGTCGACGAGCGCAACAATACCGACGCTGGCAAGAGCCCGCACGAGCATGTCGGCGCGCTCGGCGATATGCTTCTGACTGGGCAGTAGCGCCCCCGCGTCACGAGCTGACAGATAGACCCTGCAAACTTCAGGAAGCATCTCGGCCGGGTATCCAAGTACACGGGTGCCGCTGGGCGTCATGAACTCGATCGGCGTCGTCGACTGAGACAACTCCTGCTCAACGAACGGCTGCAGATTAGAGGCAGCCAGAAATGGGGGCAGTTTATCGACCGCGGTTCGAACGCCCTGACCGCCCTTCGCCTTTGCCGCGCGTCCGATGCTGGTCAGGAAGCTTTCCTGCGTAAGCACACGCCGACCATCATCAAGTACATAACAATCAATCTGAATGCCACCGATCATGAGCGGAGATTCCCCAGACGCGAATTGCGCCTCGGGCAGCCCGTGCTCCCTCGCCCAGCGCCTTCCTGCAGCCTGCCTGGCGATAGCTGAACGATCAGCAGGCGACAGTGCATCGGCACGCGCTTTTGCGGCGGCCTGTTTCTGCTTGTTTTTTTCTTCCATGAAACCTCCCTCTTGCTTGCATAAATGAAATGCAAGCATACATGCTTACACTATGCTTCTGCAAGCATATGCGAGGGACCCAGTAACGCGCCGTCCTTACTGGGGGCTCCTCACGGTTGCGCCAGCGAATTTCGGGCCTCGCCCTTGTTCAGTCCGGCGGACACGAGAGGTGGCCATAGGCGGTGCCCGTCGCGATGGTGCGTCAAGGATGACTGGCAGCATCGCGGGCTGCTGCGCATAAGGCACAGCCGGGACGGAACGCCGTTGCTCAGCAGGGTATTTGCCGCGCCACTTGAAAACCAGATTGGCGTTCAATCCATGTTCGAGTGCAACGCGCGACGCCGATGCGCCCGGTTGCATCGTCTTCTCGACTATCTCGCGCCTGAACTCCCACGAGAATTCGGTCGTTTGCTTGCCGGCAGCACGGGCTCCACGCCACTGTCAGACATGTCCAATTTAGCTCCCACCATAATTTGGTGGACACCATCCTGGACAAACCCTCCCAACTTCGCGAGACGGTACACATGAGATGCTTACGGCGCGCGCCTGCCCACCCTGCTTGCTGGCAACGATCCGCTGCCCGATCTCCCAGTAGGTGACGGTCATCACGGCATTGACAGTACCGCCGTGCGTCGCGCTGACTCGACGACACTGCCCCGTTATGCAGCCCGGCATAGTCACCAAGCGCGACCGCCACCGTCGTTATGATGCGTTCACGGCATCCTTGAACGCCTTACCGGCTGTGAACTTGACCGCCCTGGCCGCGGCAATCTGCATTTCGGCGCCCGTCGACGGATTGCGGCCAGTGCGCGCCGCGCGCTGCCCCGTCGAGAACGACCCGAAGCCGACCAGTTGCACGGTGTCGCCAGCGGTCAGCGCGCCCTTGATTGCCCCGAGCACCGCGTCGATGGCTTCGCCGGTGGCGGCCTTGCTGTCGCCGGTGGTTGTGGCGACCGCGTCGATGAGTTCCTGTTTGTTCATGGCCAGCCCTGTTCAGTGAATGAAACCCGCACCCTACCGCATCGCATGGTTCCCAGGCAAACCCTCGGCAAACTTGACGCGGGCCGACGTCAGCGCCCTCCTCGCCTGTCAGACGCTTTCATATGCGAAAAAACCGCCCTTTTCCACCCGACAGAAAATCGTTACATCTGATAACGGTTATTATCAGGTGTGAAGGTTTTACTCGTCAGATTTCCGGTGCTCCGCTACACTTCCTCGAAAGCCACGCCCGGCAAGCGATTGCGCCGGATGTCCATTCGCAGTTTCGCGACGACCGACAACGGGGAAGGAAAAATGAGCGCGATGCTCTACGAACTGACGGCCCACGCTGCCCGCATGTGCCTGCCCGTGCCCGTGCCGGCGGCCGCACCCGGGGGCTGGCTCGAACCGCTCATCCGCCATATCGATCACTGGCAGACGCTCGCCGGGAACGGCATCGGCGGCCTGATGGGCATCGCCGGTGCCCTGATCGTTGCGGTCATGGTGCGTAGCCGCGAGCAGCGCATCGCAGCCGGCATGGTCTTACCTGACGTGCAGCAGCTTGCGGCCGCCGGCGGAGGCCTGGCGCACTGGCTGGGCTCTCAGCCCAACCTGGCCGATGCGTATCGCCACAACGCAGCCATCAACCGGCTACGTGAGTCGCGCCGGCCGCTCATGCTCGCGCTGCACGGCCCCGTGATCGGCCAGCTCTCGGACATCGACGCGCGCCTGTACAGCCACCTGTTCCAGTGCGAAATGGTTCACCGGGCATTCGAAGACGGAATCGCAGCCCAGCAGGCGACGTTTGCTGCCTTCCTGAACGCCCCGTTCGACCAGCCGCCGAAGGTCACCAGGACCGCCCCGGGCGATCTACAGCTCTTCGACGACTGGCTCCTGTGCGTCGAGCACGCGACGCTGGCCGCCTACTTTCTCGACCGCTTCGTGTTTTCGCGCTGGCCGCGCTGGGTACACCGCCTGAGGATGAAGCTGCACCCCAATGCCCTCGATCGGCGCTCTGCCCGCCTGATTACCACCGGTGAACTGCTCGTGCAGCCGCCGCCCGCCGGTGCGACGACGCCGGCGCAAGCCTGACGCCGGACCGAGCATGAAATCTCGCGCGCCCCGTCTGACGCGGCAGCACTTTGCGCTTTACCGTGGCTACCTCGAAGGGGCAACTTTCGAGGGGCTGCATACCGTCTATGGGGAACCGGGCACCGACGTGCGGGTCACGCGGCGGCTGGTCACCACGCTGCGCGACACGCTCGCTGTTGCTGCACGCCGCGCGCGCGATATCGAGGCGGCTCACCTGCTGCGCCTGCGACCCGGCAGCATCCCGCTCGCCGAGCTGCACGGCCGCGACGACGTGCCGACACTCGAGGTCTACCGCGCGCAGGTGGATCCGGACGGGGTCTACGGCGAAGCGGAACTCCTCGCGCTGTATCGGGGGGATTTTCCGCCGCCGCCCTCGCCCACTCTCGACCGTAAAATCGCCCGCAACGCGCGCCTGCGTCAGCGCCAGGCCGCCGCGCTCGCCCGCATGGAGAAGGCGCTCGTTCAGGAGCCGGCGCCGGATCACCCGGTCGACGGCTGGTTCGAGCCCGTGGTGGCCGAGCGCCTGGCCGCCGCGGGCCTGTCGACCCTGGCGGACCTGCTCGCGCTGATCGGGCGACGCGGACACCGCTGGTACGCAGGCGTGCCGCGCATGGGGCCGAAGGGCGCGCAGCGCATCCTGAGCTGGCTGTCGCTGCACGCGGCGTCGCTACAGGAACTCTCGCCGCGGGCGCTCATCCCGCGCCGGCAGCTCACCCCCGACCACCCTGCCCTTGCGCACGCGGGAGGCGCCGGAGTGCGCCCGGGCGTCCCCGACGTGGTGCCGCTCGAGGCGCTGCAGCAGTTCCGGCTGTCCGCCGGGCTCGACGGCTCGCAGGGCCTGAACCGCGCCCCGCTGCCCCGCCACCAGGCCACCGTGAACACCGACCTACAGGCGATCCGCGCGTGGCTGGCCACCTACCGGGCCAGTCCCCACACCGCCCGCGCCTACCGCCGGGAGGCGGAGCGCCTGCTGCTCTGGGCAATCGTCGCGCGGGGCAAACCGCTGTCGTCGCTGAACACCCTGGACTGCACCGAATACGTCGACCAGTTCCTGGCCGACCCGCAGCCGGCCGCACGCTGGGTGGGGCGCGGCCGCGTGGAGCGTTTCCACCCGGACTGGCGCCCGTTCGCCGGCGGCCTGTCGGCCCGCAGCCGCGAAACCGCCCGCCTGATCCTGCGCTCGATGTGCAGCTGGCTCGTCGGCCAGCAGTACCTGGCCGCAAACCCGTTCGGCGGCCTGCGGCCCGTCGCGGCACCAGCCGCCATCGACGTGACCGGCCGCACGCTCACCCACGCGCAGTGGCAGTTTGTCCTGCAGGCCACCAGCCGCGCGCGCTACAGCTTCACCGAGGCGCGCGACCGGTTCGCGCTGCTGCTCGCCTACGCCACCGGGCTGCGCCGCGCGGAGCTGGCCGCCGCGACCACCGGGGCGCTCACCCGCAAGGGACTGGACGGCACGCTCGACGACGCCTGGCAGCTCACGGTCGCCGGCAAAGGAGGAGTTGTACGCACCGTGCCCCTGCCCCACGTACTGATGACGATGCTGCGTGAGAGCCTGAGTGCGCGAGGCCTGCCCGCGGATCCGCAGGCCTGCCCGCGCGGCACGCCGCTCGTATGGCATGCGCGCACAGGCGCGCCACTCACGGCTGATGGGCTGGGTCAGGTTTATAAGGGGATTTTCCGGCGGGCGGCAGCCCGCTTGGATTCGCGCTACGAAGGCGCCGCCCGGGATTTGCAGCGGGCCAGCACACACTGGCTGCGGCACACCCACTCCAATCACGCGCTCGACGCCGGCGCGGACTTGCGCGACGTGCAGGCCAACCTGGGCCACGCCAGCCTGCAGACGACCACGGTCTATGTGAAAACCGACGCCGCGCGCCGGTATCGCGCGATGGACGCGTTTTTCACCGAGGCGCTGGAGGCGAAGGCCGACTAGTTTCGTGCCCCCGGAAGGTCGACGGCGCGTGCCTCTTGCGAAGTCCTCCTCGCATTAATTCCTAATTTCTTAACCGACTCGCGCGCGAAGGGCACGCTCTTAAATGGCCTGAGTTGGCCAAAATGAGCGCAGATAGGGCGTTTGTTCGCCACAACAGTCCGATGAGGGGGGAAAACGACTCTTAAGAGTTTACTTGAAGTTTACTGGTCCACCGTTTATTCTCCGGTTAGCCGCACTTTTCGCACAAACCGAGAAATTCTCAGGAAACCAGGATAGCGCCCGTGAACGCGAACACTCAGCTCAGCACGCGACTGCCAGAAGTCGATCAATCGGTATCGATCGAGACCTTGTTGGGTGTCGCATCACAAGCTAACGACATCCTAAACCAGATCCGGGAGGCCATGCTCGAGCCATACCCGAGGAAAAAATCCCCTACTTTCTCTAGCGCCCAAATTGCGGATCTGTGCGGGCTGGATAAGCAACGGGTTAAGTATCTCTCGAGCAAAGGTGAACTCCCCTCTGGAACCTCTCGCGGGAATGGACGAAGCAAAGAGTTCACGCTTGAAGAAGCTCTGACTTGGGTAGCAGCGACGTCGACGCGCCCGCAAAGACCCGAAGGAGTGCGTGGCCGCGTTTATGCCATCGCTAACTTTAAAGGCGGTGTGGCTAAAACCGCAACTGCAGTCTCGATCGCCCAAGCGCTAACGCTTCTCGGCCGCAAGGTACTGATCATTGATTGCGACCCGCAAGGTTCGACCACGCAGTTGTGCGGGTATGCGCCCGAGGCAGAAGTGCCGGAGGAGAACACCCTTCTTCCGCTCGTCTATGGAGAGAAGACGTCTCTAGAGTATGCCGTCCAACCGACGTATTGGCACAACTTGGATCTGATCCCAGCGGCGGCGGCGCTTTTTGACGCGGAGTTCGAGATCCCCTCGAAGGTGCTGATGGACTCAAAGTTTGAATTCTGGGACATCGTCAACAAAGGACTTAAACCTTTGACGGCGAACTACGACGTCATTCTCTTCGATACGCCGCCGGCACTTAGTTATCTAACTATTAACGCCCTCCTAGCCTCAGATGCGATCATTTTGCCCTGCCCTCCCGAGGGGTTGGACTTCGCCAGTTCGACGCAGTTTTGGCACCTGTTTTCTGACGTGGCGCGAAAGCTGCCGGGCGTGCTTACGAACAAGCAATACGACTTCGTCAACATCGTCATGACAAAGGTGCGAAGCACCGAGATTTCAAAGGTGGTCCAAAGTTGGCTCCATAAGGCATACGGCGATCGCGTTTTGCCGTTCGTCATTCCAGAGTCCTCGGTGCAGGTCAGCGCGTCAGCGATGCTCTCGACAATCTATGACCTGCCCAAAAGCGAGTGGAACAGCACCTCGTACAACCGCATCAGGGAGCCGCTGGATAGATTGGCGGAACATCTGGACTCTCAACTGGCTCGCGCATGGGCTAAGGAGCAAGCTTAAATGGCTATCGGACGACGACTCCTTTCTCAAACAGAAAACATCCAGGCTAAGCCACAGACTACAGGGAATGCCGGCGCACCGGAGCTTGGCCCCCGAACATCCCCCGGACGTTTGCTCGATGTCCAGAGCCGCATCAATCAGGCCGAGGACCGCTGGCAACGAGCCGAGGCGCGAATCGCAGAACTGGAAGCTCAGGCAGCCGGACAGCACGGGGAGGAAGTCGAGATCTCGTCTCTGGTGGAGGTTGAGGGACGGCGCCGAAAACTCTCACCCGAGGCCTATTCCGAGCTTCGGAAGAATCTCGAAAAGAACAAGCTTGCGACACCGATCATTTACCTACCGTTGCCAGGCGGGCGACGCGAGATCATCGCGGGGCACAATCGCGTTGCGATTTATCGAGAACTCGGGCGCTCGACGATTCGCGGAATTCCCTTCGAAGGGGACCTCCGCGACGTTGAGCTGGCCGCCCTCTTCTCCAATCTGCTTGCCCCGTCGCTGCCCGATTTCGAAAAATATTTGCAATTCGTCCGACTTCAAGAAGTGTCTGGACTCTCGCAGGCAGAGATTGCAGAGAGCGCTGGGTTAAGCACCTCTCACGTCTCACGCATTTTTGCATTTGACAAGCTCCCGACCGATGCGAAGGTCGCGCTGTCGACTAAACCGGGACGATTGGGAAGCAATGCCGCACTTAAGCTGGTCGCACTTGCGCAGACTAGCGAAGGCAAAGCATCGGTCGTCGCCGCGGTAAAAAAATTGGTTGAAGACGACGACATATCCCAAGAACAGGCAGTCGCGATGGCGACCCCCGCAAAGCCGAAGGCGAACCAAGCAAGTAGTCCAGTCGTTATAAAAAGCGGGAAAAAGAAATTTTGTGAGGTGTCGACTCGAAGTGGTGTTGTGGGCGTCAAATTTTTCGGCGATGCGGACGGGGAAGCCGCAAAGTGGAGCGAACGAATTTCGAACTTCATCCGCGAACAGATGGGCACGCAGGATGACGACCAAAGGAATCCCTAGTAGGGATTCCTTTGAAATCAAACACTTAACGCAACCAGATCAGGGCAGCGATCGAAGTCCCTAGTAGGGATTTCTTTAAAATCAATAACTTACAATCAAGGAAGAATGATGGAGACGTAATCTCCGAACCAAAAACAAAAGCCTTCGGCTAGAACCGAAGGCTTTTGAATATCGGGCTTGACTGGAATCGCACCCATTGCAAGCACTCCGCCGACTGGAATCGGAAAGAGGCCCAACACCTCGGAGTGTAGCTCAAAGCGATCGACAGTCAAGCATCCGCAATCCATTTTTCCAAATGGACGGGTAGCAATGTCTATCGCGCAACACTTCGTTGCCTGCGAGGGTGACGTTCATCCTCTCGCAACAGAAACATCCGCAGCAGAGAACGATTCGCAAGCTCACGTCGAATACTCCTGCGACACCACCAATCTGCCTTGGGTGATCTTCCGGGCAGCGCATCGTGCCGCGAACCTGCAAGGTCTGCCAGCACGTTCCCGCGCCGTGCTTGCCGCCCTCGCGCGTACAGTCGACGCAAGTCGCCCCTACGCCGCGATCTTCGCGCGACGTGAATTGCTCACCGGCCGCGCCATGCAGTCCATGCGCACCTTCTATCGCAGCCTTGACGACCTGCAGGCAGCCGGCCTCATCGAACGGGCACCGCAGAAACGCTATGGGGAAGCAGGCCTGTTCGGACGCGCCTATCTACACCTGACGGAGCAGGCAGCCCAGCTCCTCGGCCTCGCTGCACCCGTTCAACCGGTTATCGAATCCAACGCAGGAATGCATGCCGAGGCATCCGCGCCCGTTCCTTCGAACCCTCCGTCTGCCAGCGTGGCAGACGGAGCTATATATAAGGATCTTTCCCCTGGTTCTTTTCAAAAGAGACAACCGGGCCAGCTCCCTAGCGATCTTCAGCGCCTGCGGTCCCTGGGTTTTCGAGAATTTCTGATTTTCAAACTCATGAAAGAAGCTCGTCAGCACGGCAAGCTTCTTTCCGATGTGGTTGAAGCCACATGGCAGCATCTGAAGCGAGCCAACCGCCCAATCTGCTATCTCCGATCTCTCCTCGGCAGCACCACTGATTTCCGGCATCAGGTCCAGACGAAACGGGCAGCAGCCGACAATGCAAGACGCGAGCAGCTCGAGGCCACGGTCGTGAAAGAGACCTTGATGCGCTGTGCGGGCGGCGTGTTCTTTGACGCCAATGGCGAGCGCCGGATTGTGGTAGGAGAGAGTGGCGAATCGATGACCGTTCACGACTTCCGTGAGGCAACCCCGCGGATAGTCGCCGGTGCATGGGAGCCGGCTTTTGTCGGCGCGCTTGAGGCCGGCAGAATCCGCTTTGCGACCCCGGACGACGAAGAACGCTTCGCCGCTTGCTACCACGCCCAGATGAGCCAGCGTCCGCCGCTCCTCGCTGCCGCTACGCAGGCGTTGCCCACACGCGAGTTGACCGCGCATGTCGGCGCCCATCTCGCCCAACTGAAGAACGTCCTCAGAGCGGCAAGGTCAAGGCCGTCTCCGTGCTGACTGACACCGGAATGCGTGGAGGCCGCAGGCGATACCTTACGACTGAGCAGGGCCGTGAGTTAGCTCTCGCCGTATCATGGAGCTTCGATAACCGTCCGTACTATGCGCATGGGCTCGCAGCCTGACACGGTCGGATTCAAGTCATTGCCAGATCTGCACGCAGCGAGTAGGATTAAATCCTATCGAATTATAGGGGGCCGTCATGCGCACCACCCAGCAGTTGAGCATTACGTTACCGAAGGAAATGGCCGAGCTCGTTCGCGCGAAGGTCGCGAGCGGCGAATACGCGTCCGAAAGCGAGGTGATCCGGGACGGGCTGCGCACGCTCGCCGCGCGAGATCGTGCTGTGGAGGCCTGGCTGCAGGATCAGGTCTTGCCGGCGGCCGCCGCGCTGGAAACCGATCCCGGGCGCGCGCTGACGGTCGAAGAGGTACGCGCACATCTACGCCGCAAACGCGGCGTCACGAACCCGGCATGACGTACCGTGTGCAGTTTGCCCCTGAGGCGAGGGACCAGCTTGATGCGATCGAGACATACATCGCCGCGGCCGGCGCACCTGAGACGGCTGCGCGCTACGTCGACGCGATCGTAACATTCTGCGTCGCGCTGGCCAGCTTCCCGGAGCGAGGCGTACCTCGTGATGATCTGCTCGCGGGTCTCCGAGTGACGCATTACCGCAAGCGCGCCGTGATCGCGTACCGGGTGACTGGCGATACAGTATCCGTTCTCGGCGTTTACTACGGTGGCCAAGACTATGATGCGCGGTTCCTGGAGGAACCCGACGAACACTGACTGATGGCTGATTGTGGCCAACCAATCCAGCATCTGCCGCAGCGATCGCTCAAGATATTTCGGTGGACTGACTTAGCTGCGCTGAGCGCACGGGGGGCAGGGCGTTTCGGTGTCGGCGAGTTGCGCTAGCGTTGGAGAGGTTGATGCCCTGTCCGGAATCGCATCGTTCGATCATGCGCAGGCGCTGGGTGGATGCAACAGATCCCGAAGGAACCGTTTCTCTCATGCCCGGAAAGAAAAGCCGCACGGCGGGAGCCAAGCTATCGCTGCGCCGCCGTCACGAAGACGCTGTTTCTGTCGATGCCTCGCGCAGATGCCGACGCACTGATTCTGAACTACCGTATCGCGCTCGAGGCGGCGAAGAGTGGCCATGCCGATGCCGTACTGATACGGCGCCTGTTCACAATGGCGTTGCTCACCCGCTTTCTCACAGAGGCTGGCCACGGGTTGCTCGAGCGTGTCGCGCCGGAGGAGGGTGAGAGCGTGCTCGTGGAAATAGCGGGGCGCGGCCCAGAGACTGGCGACTGGACGCGCAGTCGTCTGGCGATCGAGCTTCTGGTATGCATCACTAACGAGCACGATAGGCAGCTACAGCAGACACGAGTTGAAGTGCTGATCGACGCGAGCAATCGCCTGGACAGATTCCTCGACAGGCAGCGTTTGTCTCCTAGCTGAAGTCTGTCCAGACCCACACAACACAAGGGCTCGCTGTAGTGTTCCGCGTTCTGCTCAATCGGCACTGTCGTATTCGGCATCCGTCGGCCAGTCGATGCCATCCAGGGCCCGAAGTGACTCCTGGATGTAAGCCTGCGCCTGGAGTAATTTGTCGCGCAGTTCGTAACGGTTGTGATGAATGCCATAGCCATTCGTGCTTATCGAGCCAGACAAGGCGGTGTACGCATCTTGCCAGGCCTTTTCGGCGGCCTCGCACCCCTTTATGGCAGCATTTACCTTAGCCTTCGCGTCTTGCTTCGTGATCATGTCGTATCCTTGTCTGCGTTAAGAAGGTAAAAGCGATCGTCCCACTGGGAAGCGGGATCAGGCTCAGTGCAAGTGGTAAGGGCATAGTCGAAAACGCCATGGCCTAAGCACACATTCAATTCTCATTCTGCGGCTGCGCCGAGGTTGTACGCATGTCTGACGCGTCGACTTCCCAGATAATCCCGTGCCCAGCTGCGTGACACAGCAGCGCCCATGCAGAATACGGAATCTCGTTCTCCTGGCTAGTCCAGCGCCGGATGTGCCGGCCGCTCTTGTCCTTTAAACCAAGAAAGGCAGCGGCGGCCCGATCGGTAAGCCCAGCCTGACGCAGGATTTCCTGTATCTCCGCACCGGTCGGAACCGCCCAGTAGATACCAGGTTGAAAACATTCGCGTCTGATCGCGAGATAAGTATCTTTCACCGTCATTCCAGATCCATGTAGTTAGTCCCCACGGCTGCGCCGCGGGGAATTCACGCGCCCGCCGGGCGCTTGACGACCCCGACCAGCGGTGCACTTGCGCCCGAGCCGGATCGTCCCGGCGCTACTGCGCCGCGCCGGCGCGCACCCCACGCCTGCCGGCGCGGGTCCCCAGGCGCCTCGATCCGGGCGCGCGGCGCGCGCGATACATCCGTGATTATCGCGGATCTGGCTTGCAGGAAGGAGGGGCGGCCTCGCTTCACGCACAGTTCAGGCGGCGTCCGGCGTCCGGCGCACGCAAGCTGACAGGCGGCCCGCGCTGCGTGGCGTCACTCGCGCACTTCATAACGGTAGTTCCCGCTGGTTGAGCGCGATATTAACCGCGTCTACCTGCTCAGCGGAAAGCCGGGATACATTGATGACCTGCATGCGGTCATAGATCATCTGGCCGTAGATGTCGGCCAGCAGACGGGCCTTCCTGCACAGTGCACCATCTTCGCCAGAAGCCTGGCGTGCACACCAATAGTTGATCGCCTGCTCGATCTCGGCGACGGTCAGAAAAGTCTTCATAAAGAGCCTCCGAATCAATACACCGGACTCCGGCACTGACTTCGCGCAGGAGTCCGGTTGTCGGTAATCAGCCAGGCAACATCACGTCATACAGGCTATCGCGCACGATCGACATTTCGGCGGCCGGGAACCGGGCGATGCTGCAGATAAATTCGAACGGTCCGGTATAAGGCCGCATCTCAAGAATGGTCTGGTTGCCGAACCACGTGCGCAGCACATCGCCGCTCACCAGTTCGGCACCACGTCTGCAGACGATCCTCATCCAACGCTCTCCAGCCGTTCCACAGCCATCGTGAGCGGGGCGCTCGGCGGCACGCGTTCAATGTCCGCGAGTGCGCGACGCGCGATCGCGCGAAGCTCGTCGCGATGCATGTCGATTGCATTGCCGTCACGGTCGCGCATGTTAGCAATGCGCTCCAGCGCAACGGCTGCATTTGCCGCCGCATCCGCCGACAGGGCCATCCGGAAAAGCTCGCTGCGCGCGATGGAGCGGTCACCATACTGCCAGGCGGCGAGCAGGGGCAGCAGGGAAGTCAGCCATGAAGGACGCATGTTCAGGGTATCCATTTGCATTGTCTCCAGCACGACCCGGCCCGCCGGTAGACAGGCCGGGTCCGTTTATCAGTCGATGGCGCGCAGGATGTTGGCGGCCTCTACGTGTTGCCTAGCGAATTCGCGCAACTGGTGATAGCGCTCAATGATGGCGTCGTCGAGCGTTTTTTCCGCGAGGTGGCAGAGCGCAAACAGCGTGACGACAATGCCGAACGCGTCCGCGCCCATCATGTCGCTATAGCCGTTCAGGTGCCAACGCACGTGCACGCGGCCCGAGTCAGCCGGAGCCATATAGAAACCACCATTGGACAGCGTGAAGAAGTGCCACAAACCGCCGCTGTAGTTGCGGCACAGGCGCGCGGCCCAGTCGTAGACGAGCGATTCGCCAGTCAGGTAATGGCGACCAAGGAAACGGGGCAGGACATTGAGACGCAATTCGTCTGGAACAACGGCAGAGCTAACCCGATTTTCAATACACGACATTTGAACCTCCTGTTTCAGCCTCGGCGGAATGCCTGGCCACACAAACAGTATAGGACAATACAGCCTAATTAAGCAACCACGATTGCGCATAATTTTAATGTTAATACTGAAATATTTCCTGATTTTCTTCTTTATATTAAGGACAATACAGCCTATACTATTTGTGTGGCCAGGCATTCCGCCGAGGCTGCTTTTCTGGAGAAATCCACATGACAAGGCAGGTTGAAACGCTAAACGAAGGCAATACGAAGGGTGGTCGGATCGAGTACGTGGCGTATTCGAGGCTTGTACGCTCGCCGTTGAACGTACGCAGGAAGCCCCCCACGGGCATCGAGTCTCTGGCCGAAACCATCGCGGGGAAAGGCATCCTGCAAAATCTCGTTGTGCACGAGATCAAAGGTCGCTCGAAACTTCCAAAGCTCGGTGTATGTGCAGGCCAGCGCCGCGAAGCCGCGCTCGATCTGCTGTTTGCGCAGGGACGCATTACGAAGGATGAGCCAGTGCCAGTTCTTATCGTTAGCGAAGGCGAGGCGGTCGCTGCGTCGCTGATCGAGAACCGTGAACGTGAAGACATGCATATCGCGGACGAATGCGTTGCGTTCCGGCTGCTCACCGAGGAAGGCAAAAGCGTTGCGCATATTGCGGCGCTGTTCAAGGTGCCGGAAATGGTCGTGCGCCGCGCACTGAAAATCGCAAACCTTGCGCCCGTGCTGCTTGACCTGCTGCGTGATGACCGGCTCGACTATGAGCAGGCGAAGGTGCTGGCACTGGCCGACGATCACGCGACGCAGGAACGCGTGTGGAACAATGCCCCAAATGCCTGGCAACGCCGACCATCGGAACTGCGCGCAGCGCTGACGGAAGCGGAACTTGATGCCAGCGAGAATCCGCTCGCGAAGTTTGTCGGGCTGGACGCTTACGAGGCCGCTGGTGGGTACGTGATGCGGGACCTGTTTTCCGACGACCAGAACGCCGGTTATATTGCGGATGCCGACCTGCTGCACCGACTCGCGACCGACCGGCTCATCGAGGTTTCGCAAACCGTTCAATCCGAGGGCTGGTCATGGGTAGAGACGCGCACGCGTGGCGACGCTAACGAACTGATCCGCTATGGCCGTGTGCATTCAACCACGCGCAAGCTGAAGAAGGACGAAAAGGCCGAGCTTGCTGCACTGGTCGCGCAGCGCGACGCGGCGCACATGAAACTGAACGCGTATTACGACGAGGACGGCGAGGAAGATGAGGCACGACACGACCGTCTGAATACGGCTGTTGACGTTGCCACTCACACGGTCGACCAGTACGCCGAACGCTTCGAAGTGTTCGCACCAGAGGACATGCAGCGCGCAGGGGCGTTCGTCTATCTCGATGACGATGGCTTCGTGACCATCGAGCGCGGCCTGATCCGGCCCGAGGACCGGGCGGCAGCAATCGGAGACGATGCCATGCCGGTAACGGCAACAGGGCAATCCAGCAAGCCTGCGCGTGTGACGCCGCTGCACAGCGAAAAGCTGTGCCGACGACTCACGGCGCATCGCACAGCGGCGATCCAGGCCGAACTGGCGAGGCATCCGAATGTCGCGCTTGCAGTGCTGATGAGCCGCATGATTCCGGTCGTGTTCGACGAGCACTACGAACGGCAGTATCCGGAGCACGCGATCGAGGTTGACCTGCGCACATCGCGCGGTGCACTGGTGAAGCACGCCGACGACATGGCCGACAGCGTGGCGTGGAAGGAGATCGAGGCCGAGCGCGCGAAGTGGGTGCGCATGCTTCCGGCGCGCGCCGATGCACTGCTGCCGTGGCTGCTCGACCAAGGTTCCGACATCCAGTCGAACCTGTTTGCGTTCTGCGTGGCGGCCACCGTCGATGGTATCGATGGATCCGACCGCGCACACGCCGTCAACAGCCTTGCCGACGTGCTGAGCGTGGACCTGTCGTACTACTGGAAGCCCACGCGCGCGAGCTATTTCGACCACGTGTCGAAATCGCGCATCGCGGAGGTGCTGCGCGAGCACATATCACCGCAGGCCGCAGCCGAGGTGCAGGGCATGAAGAAGGATGCTGCGGCGGCGGCCGCCGAAGTGCGGATGGCCGAGTCGGGCTGGCTGCCTGAAGTGCTCGCGAACCGTGCAGTGCCGGAATTCCGGTCGTATGCGTGGGCGGATGGTGACGGTGAGGCCGACGACGAGGCACACAACGCGGGCGACGATCCGGATGACATGACTGGTGAAGACAGGCACGAAGCTGGCGACGACGAAGGGCTAGCCGAAGCCGCCTAAGCGACTGTAGTTATTACCCATGAAGCCGTCCGGGCGCAGGCCTGGGCGGCTTGTTGCGTTCTGCGAGTGGTGGAGCAAAAAGGCAGCCGAGGCCGGTCACGGCCTGGCTGCGCAAACACACGCCGACGGATCGGGCGATCAGCCGACTGCCTGTATTAACGGCGTGTCCGCGCATGCCTGAATGCCGCCCTTTTTTGCAAGCCGTCTACTGCGTGTCGCGACCGCCTGACGGATTGGCGCGCGCCTGCGCGCCCGTATCGAGGCCCCTGGGGACCCGCGCGGGACGCGTGGGGTGCGGGACGACCCGGCGCGCAGCGGCGGGGCGATACGGCTCAGGGCTTGGGTTTCTGGGGGTATTTGCGTTTGAGTTCTTCAATGTCTGCACTGGTCACCTGAGGCTGGTCATACTGTTGCGCGTACAACTTGTTCAACTGGATTTTGGGCATGGTTGGGTTTTCCGCCCGTAGCTGTTCCATCGTTTTCCTGCCTTTTCGGAGTTTGTCACCGGCTGGGGCTTGCGCTTCGGCGATTCCTGACGAACGGGCGTTGTCGTCGTGTACCGGCGTATCAATGGCATGGGGCGCACGTGCGCCATCGATACTGCCGGTCGGCGCGGTCGCGGTGTGTTTTTTCCGGATGCGGTAAAGCGCGGACTTGAGGCCGGTGATGCGGAACGTAAAGCCCTCCGCGTGCAATTCGCGCAGGATCGAGGCGAGGGACAGGCCGTTCTTCAGCGACTGATCGATGATGGGGAAGTAGATCTGGAGGCGGGCGGTCTGGGACCGTTCGTGCGCGTTGTCGTGTAATTGCTCCACGCGGCGGGCGAAATCGTCGAGGGCCATGCAGATCGCATCCTTTATGAAGTCCTGTTGCATCCCAAATAGGGAAAGTGCATCCTGTGTACATTCTATCTGTGGCCTTCATGCAGTTCAACCGAAGCCGATCAGCATCTTTTGAGCGCTCTTTGCTAATCTTGATGTCGTGGCGAGGCACGTCGAATATGTTTACGTAACGCTACGCGTTCCGTAAAATATTTCGTGCCAAAGGGGCGAGCCCCTTTGAAACCCCGACGCGGTCTACTGCCGCGTCAGACTGGTCGGTGGCTCCGCCACCGACAGTAAGCACTGCCTGGTATGCGTAATGAATACGGAGGTGCGGTCATGATTCCGAGCAGCGAATGGGTGATCCAGCTTGTAGTGGGAGCGCGTGTTGATGAGCACGGCAGCGAGCCGCGCTATCTGCCGTGGGCGGGCTATACGTGGCCAATGACGGGCGACCAGGCGATGCGTGCGTTGCGCGAGTGCGAGTTGCGCTGGCCGGAATACGAGTTTCGCGCGCATCCGATCGAGGACGATGGCAGGCAGTTCGCGATGGTCGGCGCTGACATCGATCGTAGTCGCTCGACGGGGCTCTGGTGATGCCCAAGCACAAAAGCAATGGCGGGGCTGGGCTGGGCAAGCCGATCGCGTTCCGTCTGTCGGATGCGGATCGCGAAGCGTACCTTGCAAAGGTGGCGCACAGCGGGATGACGCAATCGGAGTTCTTCCGGCAGGCGGTGCTGACCAACCGTACGCAGGTGATCGCGCGGCCGGTGGCCAGCGGCGACCGCAAGCGGCTGCTGTACATCTTCAACAAGACCAGTAACAACCTGAACCAGATTGCCCACCGCGCGAACTCCGAACACGTTCGCGGGAAGCTTTCGGAAGCGACTTACGAGCAGTTGCTCACGCAGCTGCAGCTGATCGGGCAGTACCTCAGGGCAACCCTGAACAAGGTCGACTGATAGCGATGGGAATGGATCAAAAGCAGGCGGCCATCATGGCGGTGATCGAGCTGGAGACGAAGCTGCACGTCGATCGCGACCATGCCGGTGCGCACACGCTGACGCAGCCGGACTGCGACAGTGCCCGGGTGTCCGTCGATGCCGCTGGCTATCTGCCGCTGTCGATCGTGAACAACACGCTGCTTTTGCGCATCGAAGGGGTTGAGCGCTGGCTCGCCGAGCGCGGGACGCTGGAGTAGGACGATGCTCATACGCGTACGCGGCTATCACGACGGGATCAAGGCATACCTGGAGAAGGGCCAGAAGCAGGGTCGCGAAATGGAACGCGACGAGATGGACGAGCGCGTGATACTCGCCGGCGATCTCGATCTGACGAACGACATCATCCAGTCGATCGACACGGACGCCGAGCGCTACCTGAATGTCACGCTGTCATTCAAGGAAGACGAGGTTGACCGCGAGCTGTTAGGTGAGATTGTTCGGGAGTTCGAGGCGTTTGCGTTTGCAGCGTACCGTCCGGATGAATACAACTTCTACGCTGAAGCGCATGTGCCGCGGATCAAGAGCTATGCGGACCGCAAGACGGGGGAGCCGGTCGAGCGCAAGGTGCACGTGCATATCGTGATTCCGGAAATGAATCTTGTGACGGGCCGACGGCTCGATCCGTTCGGGAAGGTTGACCATAACGAGCGCTACCTCGAGGCCTTTCAGGAGCACATCAACGCGAAGTACGGACTTGCGAGTCCGAAAGACAACCGGCGTGTGCAGTTCACCGACGCGTCCGAGATGATCAGCCGGTACAAGGGCGACGCATTCGAGGGCGCTAACCGCGAACTGAAGGCCTCGATTCTCGAGGCGATGATGACACGTGAGGTCAAACGATATGACGACTTCAGGGCGTTGCTTACGGAGTACGGCGAGACGCGCACGCGCAATGCCGGCAGGAAGTCGGAGTACGAGAACGTTAAACCAGCCGGTGCCGCGAAGGGTGTCAACCTGAAGGAGTTCGTGTTCTCGCGCGAGTTCATCGAGCTTGATGCCACGGCTAAACGTGAGGCGCTCGAATCAAATGTGCATGCGCAGTACGTCGAGCCGGGTGTACCGCGCGATACGCCACTGGTCTATCTCGATGCGCTCGGCGCGTGGCACGACACGCGCGCGCGCGCGATCAAGTATCTGAACAGCGGCAGCAGTTTTTACAAGACGTATCAGGCCGCGTCGCCGCTGGAGCAGCGACGCATTCTCGAACACCGCGAACAGCGGTTCTACGATGCAACAGGAGGGCTCAATGAGCGCACACGAGAGCGAAGACAACAGCGCCACGATCGATCCGGACACTGGCGAGATTGGCAACGCATGGGAGCCGTCGGAGCAGGAGGGCGGGCGCGAGAGCGCGGCGCCGGGCGGGAGCCGGAAAGGGCAGGGCAGTCGCAGCAATGGTGGAGCGAGCTCGAACGCGCGCACCGCGAAATCACGGAGCGATGGCGAGCCGGAGCGGATCACGACTTTGACGCTCGCTTCGATCGATCCGGCGCGCCGTCCCAATCCGCCCACCGTGTGCATGGCATGTCCGGCCGCGGTGTGGATGGCCACGCCGCGCGACGTCAAGTGCTTCTGCCGGCTGATGCATTACTGGAGCTGGGAGACCAGCAAGCCGAACGAGTTGACGCATTGCGATGGTCTGGCGATCGCGAGCGAGCGGGAAGAGGACAGCTAGAAACATCGGTCCCCCGGCTGCGATGGCGCGAAGGTGCCGACCGCGACTTTGAACGCGGCGGAAGTTACGACGAGAGGAAGGGGCGCTGGCAATCGTTCGGCGCTCGCGATGCCGTTGACGGGTCCGATGGCGAGCCGGAATGGAAAGTGATGGTCGATCGCATGTTTGTCGCCTGGGACCAGGCAGACGAGGCGGGGCGGACGCGTCTCACGCGCACCGGTGCCGGGAAGTTCATGCGGGCGGGCGGGCCGTTCGGCTCACGCGAGCCTTTTGGTCTGACCGGCGGCCGCCTGCCCGCAGGGTTCGGACCGCGTGAGGAAATTCGCAGCCTCGCGGATGTGCAATCGTTCGATGCGATCGAATCGCTACCGTTCGAGATCCGGCCAACTGATACGCCGCCGACGACGGACGCAGCGTCGGTCGATTTCAATGCGAGTGCACGCGCGTCGACGGGCCGGGCAGCCGATACCGTTCGCGACCAGTTTGCGCGTGACCTGTCGGAGGCTCGCACGGCGCGACGTGCGCGGGAGCGGGATGAGTTCACCGAGATCCGCGCGACGCTAGACGCGGGCCGGTTGCTGGCCGTACTCGCGCATACGCACGGACTGATCGTCGAAAAGTATTCGATCGGTAAAGGCGCGGACGGCGGTGACAGAATCCAGGCCGGCTCGCGCAATCTGAATGTGTCTGACTTCCTCACCAAAGAGATGAACCTGTCATGGGAGGAGGCGGCGCAA
>NZ_JARESS010000084.1:0-22216 GCF_046027915.1 Paraburkholderia sp. RL17-347-BIC-D | reverse complement strand
CATGAAGCGCTATACGGACAAGGAGTCACCGGTCTACAGCACGGCGCATCCCGAAACTGATAGTCTGCGAATGCCTGCGGTTTGCGACGCAGGGATCAAGGCGCGGGACCGTCCGGTCAATTACGCAATCAAGCGATGTCTGTTCACGGGAATCGCCGTCGCGATCTTCTGGCGTAGACGGGCGGGGACGAGGCCGCCGCGCCCGCCGATCCGCAGTTCGGTTCGACAGCGACGACCGGCCATCCGGAACAACCCGCTACGGCGACCGCCAAAGACAGCCGCCGTAGCGCCAGGGCATCAGATCCAGGGTGTCAGGTTCCAAGGCATCACATCCAGGGCATCGGGCTTCGCTTCGACACACAGCCGCTTGCGCTGTCCAGTCCTGTAAGGACTAGATTGGCTCTGCAAGGGCTAGAATCGACTGCGAGACCAGTGGCGCCGATAGCGCGACTGGCGCCGCGTGCGCACTCAACTGCTTCGCGAGTGGCACCGCCGCGGGTGGGGCTGTTGAGGGTGGAATCCCCAGCAGTGGGACCGTACGGCTCGCCAGCGTGGCGGAGGCCTCGGCGAGGCGCTCGACCACTGATGCCAGCGACGCGTGAACTTCCGACAACTTCTCTACGCTGAGCTCGTCCATTGCTTCATCACCTCCTTCCTTTGTCGGCCTGACAAAGACTGGCGCACCTGACGGGACTCGAACCCGCATTCCCCAGCCCCCAAAACTGGTACTTTTGAAACCCTGGCTTTGTGGCCATCAGCCCATCTCCTCCCCCTGCATTGACGCCCTGGAAAGCTGCAGCGGGTATTGCCGGGCCTACCTCCGCTCCACGTCCGATTCCATTGTCCGATTAAGCTACAGGTGCAATTCGCGAAAAGCTTCAAAGCCGTAGCAGCTGCTTCAAGCTGCTGATCAACCGGTCGATGTCGTCCGGGCCGTTGTAGCCCTGGATGGAAATCCGTATCCGAGGCCGGCCGTCGAAGCGGTCGACCGAAATGTCGATCTGGTGTTCATGGCGTAACTGGTTCAGCAGCCACACATCGTCGGTTTCGGGCGGCAGCGGCACGCAGACCATCTGTCCGTGCCACTCCTGTGCACCAGGCGGATGGTAGAGCGGCTGACGCGTCAGCGCGGCGATTTCCTTCTGTGCGTCGTCGGCTAGTGCGATGCACTGCCTGCGCACACCGTCCCAGTTGTGCTCGCGCTGGAAATCGAGCGCGCTCGGTACGCTCAGGAACGCCGAAATGTCGCGGCTACCCTGCCACTCGTGGTACTCGACGAACTTCGACGGTCCCGGGTTCTTCGGCTCCCAGCCCCAGCTCACGACGAGCGGCTCGATCAGCAGCTGCACATCTGGTCGCGCGTACAGGAACGCGCACCCTTTGGGCGCGCACACCCATTTGTGCAGGATGCCGACGTAGAAATCCGGGTCCATTTGACGCAGGGATAGCGGCAGTTGCCCCGGCACGTGCGAGCCGTCGACGACCGTCAGAATGCCGCGCACGCGCGCGCGCGCGCAGATCTCGGCGACCGGAAACACAAGCGCGGTCGGTGAAGTCAGCTGACTGATCAGGATCGCGCGCGTGCGCGGGGTCACATTGGCCCAGAAATCTTCGACGAATTGCGTGTGTGTCGTCACCGGCAGAGCGACCTTGTGCCGGACGATCTCGAAGCCTCGCTTCTGCGCGGTGTAACGCCACAGCCGGTCGATGCCGCCGTGTTCGTGATCAGTGGTGAGTAGCTCGTCGCCCGGCGCGAACGGCAGGCTGCGTGCAATGATGTTGACGCCGGTCGTACCATTGCTCACGTACACAAGGTTGTCGCGTTCGGTGTCGACGTACTCTGCGAGCACTGTCCGGGACTGCGCTAGCCGCTCGGCGGACCGGCGCGACAGAAAGTCCACCGGTTCGCGTTCGAGCTCGTATTGCCACTGTATGTGGCGCTCGAACACCGGGCGCGGCGTTGCACCGTACGCGCCGTGATTGAGATACGTCACGTTCGGGTCGAGCAGAAACAATGCCTTCAGTGGCTCTATCATTGTCTTGTCCTCAACGTGCGAAAGGTGTCGACAACATGGCTGCACCCACCCGTCGGCTTGTGAACGCGTGGCGCCGCGGTGGTCCCGTCCTCGCGCTCTGCGTCGCGCTGGACCGGTTCATCGATGCGGCGCACGAACGGCGCCT
This sequence comes from Paraburkholderia sp. RL17-347-BIC-D, assembly GCF_046027915.1. NCBI lineage: Bacteria > Pseudomonadati > Pseudomonadota > Betaproteobacteria > Burkholderiales > Burkholderiaceae > Paraburkholderia > Paraburkholderia sp. RL17-347-BIC-D. Next base: position 20,035 of record NZ_JARESS010000084.1, on the reverse strand, counting down.
GCGTATCCGCAGCGGCGGCCTCGTGCCGATTGAGTCGCTGCTCGCGCACTGGGACGAGTGCCACGACTATTACCCGAGCTCGATCCGCGCGTTCAATCGCGTGCTGCGCGATCTCGACATAACGGACAACGACGTGTTCGTCGACTATGGGTCCGGGATGGGACGAGCGATCGTACTCGCATCGCACTTTCCGTTTCGCGAGTTGATTGGCGTCGAGGCGTCCGCTGGTCTGCATGGAACGGCGCATGCGAACGTCGGCCGGGCAGTGTCCGCTGTCGAGCGAGCACGCGTGCGCCTCGTCCACTGTGATGCGCGAGTCTTCCGGTTGCCCGACACGGCGTCGGTGCTGTACTTCTACAACCCGTTTCACGGCGACATCCTCCGGACGGTATTTGCAGACATCGAAGAGTCGCTGCGACTGCGCCCGCGACGGCTCAGAATCGTGTTCAACAACCCTTCGCACTTCCGGCTCATCGAGCGCGATTACAGCTGGCTGCGAAGAGCGAGGGAGTACCGTTTTGAGTATCCGATCGTCGTCTACGAATCGATCGCCGCGTCGATCTTCCCGAGCGCGTAGGACGGCAGATCCCCGGCGATCGTGGTCCGACACATCAAGCGGCGGTAGCGCGCCATGTCGTACGCGGTCGCGCGGTGCACAACGCTCCGGTTGTCCCACATTAGTAGATCATCAGCGCGCCAGCGGTGGCGGTAGCCGAACCGCTGTTCGTCGAACGCGATCGCGTGCAGTTGCGCCATCAACGCGTCGCTACGATGAGGCTCCAACCCGGCGATTCGCCACGGCACGATCCCTCCGATGTATAGCGCGTTGGCCCATGTTTCCGGATGCGTTCTCACGACGGGCTGCGGCATGGCGGGCCATCTGTGCTTCTGGGCGGGCGGCGGTACGGGCCGCTCGGGATAGTGGAACGGCAGCGTCTGCACCCGGTCCATCAGAAACGTGCTGCCGTTTATCTCAGTGCGGAGTTGCACGGGCAACGCGCGATACGCGGCCCTCATGTCGACGAAGCACGTGTCGCCGCCCTCGGGAGGGACTTCCTTTCCGTACAGCAGCGTGCCGGCCGGCGGACATTGCAAGAAATGCCCGTCGGTATGCCAGTAGGGGCCGCTGGTGGCCGCGCCGATCGGCTTGCCGTCGATTACCACGTTCGACAGCACGAGGACGTCCGGTTGACCTGTGCACGCGTTCTCGGTGCGCGTATAGACTGCCGGCTCGCCGAAGCGCCGCGTGAACGCAACATGGCCAGCCGGGTCGAGCGTCTGGCCACCGAAGACCAGCACGCCGAACCGCAACCATGCGGCCCGAATGGCCTGCACGGTCTCAAGCGCCAGGTCGGAGCCAGTGTCGATGCCTTCGATCTCGGCACCGAACGCGGCCGTCAACGGGCGGATGCGGAGGTTGAATGCGTCAGCCATGGATAGATTGCAAATGCGCCGGGACAACCTGCGGCGCTAGTTGCCGCATGCGCTCGAATACCGCCGCTGCCTGTGCGACGTCGAGATTGACTGCAAGTACGTCATGGCCACCGCGCCGGGCGAGGTTGGGCAGAATCATCATGCCGCGACGTTGTCGCCGGCTGAAGAGCAGCCCTGCGCGGGACCACTTGTCGATACAGCTGGAAGCGTCCCGCATCGCGAGTTCGCCACGGTAGCCAAAGCTGATGACCGAATCAACCTCGACGCCATCCGCGCACAACCACGTGCGGACGGCAAGCGGCACGTACAGCGCCGTTAACCGGGGATTGCAGTCGCCAACGAACCAGTACCGGTCGTCCGGACCGTGGCACGCGTCGAAGTTCACCGGCCCGCGGTAGCCGTGCGAGGACAGCGACTGCGCCATCGCCTCGCATTGCGCGGTAAGCGCCCGAGCTCGGGGGGCGTGCGCCAAGCGATCGTCAACGCACAGCCCGAGGAACCGGCGCCGTTGCGCATCGCGGTACAGTTGTGCGGCGACGGCGACGACATGTGGGTTGCCGTCGTCATCGATAAAGAGACTGACGCCGAGGCTCGCCGGACAGCCCGAGCGCCCGGCCGGCGGATGCAAGACCGGCTGCACGATCAGCGGCAGGCGGGTGCGCCGCCGAGCCTGTTCCTGCCGGAGCGCTGCGAGCATGTCGTCGTCGAGCCGGACGTGCTCCCACGACGGCGGCAATGCGCACTCGTCACGCAGCTCCTGCAAGAACAGCTCATCGTCGAAGCCATCTGCGAGCAGCCACCGCCTGACCTCGGCGGCAAAGATTGCCGCGTGTTCCGGAAACGCGGCTTCCGACAGGATGGCCGACACGTTGCCACTCGAGTCCTGCGACGATTTCAGGAACAGCTCGGCGGGCGCCGCGGCCAGATCTCCGTATCGCGCAAAACTGTGCGCCAGTTCACGCCAGCTTTGCATGCCGACGAACGCGTCCGGAGCGAGGACCATGCCCAGCGGTTGCGGCGGCCCGCCGCTCATCGCCGCGTCGCGTTGAAAGGTCATGAAGCGCGCCTTGTTGTGCCAGTCGAGCGCGAGCGTGGCGACCTGTTCGCACGCTGCGAAGTCGAATTCGACGCGAACGTCGCGGGCGCGCAATATTCCGGTTAGCTCGCGCAGCATACGCGACGTAGTCGGCGACACCTGGTTCGTGACGAAGAACACGCGCTCGCGTCGCTTTGCCAGCACATCGGCGACATTCGCGAACGCTTCCGTCGCCGAGAGCGACAGCGTTTGCAGATCGCATCGGACGTAAAGCGGCCTCGGCAGCCGCGGCGCGGAGATGCCGTGCACTTCGGCGAGGCGCTGCACGCACTCATCAAGCGTCGCAAGCAGGCGTTCGTATTGACGACGCTGGTGTTCGTCGAGCACCAACACGACACTGGTCCACCCGAGCAGGCTGGTATAGACGAGAAAGCGATCCTGGCAGCGAAACAGGAACGTATTCTCCGCTTCGCCGCTGTCGAGGATGAGGCCGCCGCCGATCAACGCGATGGGCACATCGCCGCGACCGAATGCGAAGCAAGGGGGCGCGTGCATGCCGACGGCGCTCATGCGTCCCCCGGCATGACCGAACGGGTCGATTCGTGTTCTTCCAGCGCGCCGGCGCTGCGCAACGCGTACAGCGTGTGCCGCGCGGACAGGTGACGATGTCGTACGATGTCCTCCCGGTGCGCGCCCTCCGACATCACGAGTTCGATCTCGTCGACAGGCAGTCCGGCGTGTTTCAGCACGTCGTGCACGACGTTCTCGTCCGTCGCCAGAAACGCGTCAATCAGGCCTGACCATAGCGGCTCGATGGCTTCGCGAACGCCTGTGGGCAATTGCGGCCAAAACAGTCTCAACAGCCTTGAGAAGTACGCGCTGTGGCGGGCTTCGTCGCGGTAATGGTGGTGAAGAAAAACACGCACATCGTGTTGCAGGCCGCCGTCAAGCCAATGCTCACGCAGCGCCTTCGTGATCAGCGTTTCGGCGACCACGGCGGCGCTGAAACGCAGCAGCGCCGCGTTGACACAGGAAACGGTCGACACGAGCCGGTCGACGTGTACCAGGAAACCGTGTGCACGCAGCGGGCGGCCCGCGCCCGTCATCGCAATGACCTGTGCCATCAATTCCTGCGCGAGGACCGCATGGTAGGCCTCGTCGCATTGCACGCGTAGCGCGTCGGCCACCACCCTGTCGTCATAGGTCGCGCCGAGGTTGCGCGCCGCGATATCGCGGGCAACCGGTGAAATCAGTCCGTTTTCGAGCGCGATGGTAAAACTGAGGTGCGCGACGAGCAGGCCCGCCGCCACCTGGTTGCGGCGCGGTCCGTCAAGCGCGGGATGGGAGAGCACGCCACCCTCGTCGTCGGCCATCCAGGTACCGGCCGGACCGACGAGCCAAGCGCCGGGCGCCATCGAGCGCACCGCGGCCGCCTCGTGCCAGTCGTGAAACGGGGAGCTGTAGTCGTCGGCGATCACGCTGCCCTCCGCGACGACGATCGCAAACCTATACCGATCCCTTCAGTGGTCGGCAGCTCGACGAAGAAGTCGTACTCGCCGGACAGCAGTGTGCGGAATGCGCCCAGCTCCTCGTGATTGCGGGAGATCACGTCGTCGAAGAACTCACAGTCCGAATGGTCGCGAAAAAGGATGTTGTGGCAGACCAGCAGCGAACGCTCGGCGAGATGTGGCAGTACCGCGCGCAGCAAATGCGCGTAGATGCCCTTGCCGCGTCGCGTTGGGTCCGCATGATCGCGCGGCAGCTCTGCGTCTAGCACGACGAGGTCGAACGGCCCGCCGCCGTCCGACAGGTACTGCTCACCGGTCGCGCAGACCACTTCAATAGGGGCGCCAGGATAGAGCCGCGCGAGACTGCGGCGCGCGACAACGGCCGCAACGGGATCCGGGTCCACGAGTACAGCGCTGCCGCCGCATGCGACGAGTGCGGGCAACGCCCACGCCGCCCAATACCCGTAGTAGCTGCCTAGAAATACGGTCCTCGTCGGTCGCGCGGCCAGCGCAATCGCGAGCAGCAGGCGCCCCTCCTCCGGATAGATGTAAGTCCCGAATCCTCCGTGATCGAAGTTGCTGTTGATGGTCGCCGCGACTTGCGCGCTTATGTGCGAAAAGTCGCGCGGCGCTGCAAGGCCGGTTGACGCGATAGCCTCGAACGCGTGTCCGATCACCGCATCGAACGAGACAGGGTAGCGCTTCGCGAAATGCACATCGTTTGCCGGCACCCCGTGGCTCACCAGCTTGCGGCGCGAGCGTTCGAGAAAGTCGGAGAACTCCGCGCGCGTGCGCGTGCCAGCACGAAAGCTGCGATAGTCGGGCTCATCTTGCAGCACGCCATCCACAAGATCGAAGATGGGACCAGTGAAGTTCATGTCATGCCCTCCAGTTCCCCGCTGGGCTCCAGTTCACTGTCCGACTCCGCCGGCCAAGCGGCACAGGCGACCATGCCCTCGCCGTCCAGCGTTTGCCACAGGGCTTCGGCGATGTGCGGCGCGAGCGGGCCCAGGTACAACACCATCGCGCGGGTCGCGTCAGCTAATATCGCGACGTCCTGCGCGCGCGGCGGCTGATGCTTGCGCAGCGCTACGTCGAACGTTTGCAGGCGGTCAAACAGAAGCTTCAGATTCCTCAGCGCGAGGTGATAGTCGTGCCGCCGCAAGTCCGCGGTCATCCGGTATCCCCCCGTCGCGAGCCAGCCTTCCATGCGCTTGCCGAGTCTGTCGAGCGCGCCGTCGGCGACGGCGCTGCCGGCTTCGGTGGGAACAGCGTCATCGGACACATGACGGCGGTCGCCAATCAACGCGCAGACCCCGTGGACGAAGTGCCACGCCCGCGCGAGGAACGCATGCTCGCGACGCGCGAGCTCCTCCGACCAGTTGAAATCCCGCTCCGGTGCGGCGGCGCCGATGATCGCGAGCCGCAGCGTGTCGGTGCCGTAGCGCGCAATGATCGATTCCATGTCCACCGCGTTGCCGGCGCTCTTGCTCATCTTGCGGTTGTTTTGCTTGACCATGCCGAGCGCCAGCAGCGTGGTCACGGGCTCTTCGATGTCAGCGATCCCCAGCCGGCGCAAGGCGCGGGCGATCATCCGCACGTGGAAGAAGCAGCTTCGCACCTGGTCCGCTCCCCCGATCATCAAATCGACCGGCAACCACGCCTGTGCGTCTTCGCGACTGAACGGATATTCGGCATCGAGACTCCTGCACAACCAGTGGTACCACCACGGGCTCGAATAGGCTTCCAGCGTCTCGGGGTCCCGCATCGCGGGCCGGTTGCAGCGTGGACACGCGACATGCCGAAACTCGCAGTGACGCTCCAGCGGATTTCCCGACTGCTGCAGATCCACGTCGTCGGGCAACAGAACGGGCAGTTCGTGCTCGGGTACGGCGACGAGCCCGCAATCCGCGCAGTGGACGACCGGAACCGGCGGCCCCCAATAACGGTTGCGCGCGATGTTCCAGTCCTGGAGTCGGTAGCGGACCACACGGCTCGCCTGCCCGGCGGCCAGCATCGCTTGCGCATCGCACCGGTCGATGGGACCGCTTGCGTCGTGCGACGACCACGCAATCCCATTCAACTCTGCCAGCGCGCGGTCCTCTGGGACCGGTCCCGGCCGGCCGGGACGCGCGCCGTCGTGCGCTGCATCTTCGACGACGATAGGAAGATCGAAGATGCCGGCTTCGCCGGCCGCCTGCGCGACATCAGGAAGTACAAGCGTCTCCCCGGGCGTGAGCCTCATCGCCGAGGCCGCCGCAAGCGGGTGCTGTCGGCCCACTGCAATGAAGCGCAGATCGGACACCCACGCGGGGTCCTCGAGCAGCAGCGACAGTCGATCGGTACGGCCGCGCAACGGCAGGCTTAGTTGAACGCCGTCGCGACGACCGATCCAATCACGATGAATCATCTTCACGTCATGGGGCCACCCGTCGAGCCGGTCGAGGCCGTCCAGCATCTCATCGGCGAACGCCGACTCGCGCACGAACCACTGAGGTCGCACCTGGGTCTGCACTTCGCCCTTGCAGCGCCAGCAGCGACCGTCTTCGACGAGGCTCGCTGCGAGCGTCACTTCGCATTGCGCGCACCACGCGGCGGCTGCGTCGCGCCGAAAGCAGTAGCCTGCCTCGAAGAGCCTCACGAACACCCACTGCACCCAGCGGTAAAACTCCGGCACATGGTATTGGTCGATGCGGCGGCGGTCGTGGCCCAGCCCGAGACGGACGAATTGCTCGCCCATCGCGTCGCTGCAGCGGCTTGCGAGGTCGCCCGGCATGCAACCCTCGGCACTGGCGGCCAGTTCGATCGGCAGCCCAAAGGTGTCGAACCCGCTCGTGTACAGCACGTCGTAGCCCTGCATGCGCCTGAACCGCGCGCCCGCATCGGCGAGCACGTAGTTCCTTGCGTGGCCGAGGTGCAGACGCCCCGTCGCGAACGGCGGCAACTCGATGACGAACCATTTCGGCCGCCCGCGATGCCGGTCCGCCTCGAAGACCCGCGCGTCCTGCCATGTCCGCTGCCAATGAGGCTCCAGCGACGCCGGCTGATACGGTGCGGGCCTCGCAGCCGCCGACGGTGTGTCCGCAGCGATCATGCCCAGCACTCCACTGCACGCACGCCTTCGAGGTAAGTCACCGGGAGTATGTCGTCCGCTGCAAGAAGGTGTGCAAGGTAGTCGCGTGTTGGCTTCAGGTTCGGGCGAACCATGTCGGGGTTCGCCACATAGGTGAACGCGGGTATCAGCGCGCCCGTGGCCACATCGATCACCAGCACACTCGCGCGCCGATAGTGATGCGGCACGAGTTCGATCGCATCGAGCGAGTCGAGCGCACGCGGGCGCATCGCATTTAGCGTACCCTCGACGCGTGCGCCGGCCGCCGGCACGATGTTCGCAAAGCCGACCCAGTCGTGCTGCGAAGAGACTTTGTTGAACGCCAGTCGGTAACCGTCTAGCACCCCTGGCCGCCGCTCGAGCAGCATCTCGCTGTAACGGGACAATCGCTCAGTGAGCCGGGAGCGGCTCATGTTCGATCCATAGGCGAAATAGTAGACCTGGCTCATCGCGTCTCCAACACTGACCCAAGCCCGCTCCCCGTCGAACAATGCACGACCGTCGTCGCCGCAGACAGCCACGTGGGCCGACTGACAACGGCTATTCGTTCAATGCGACAAAGTTTGGCGACGAGCGACTTCGAATCGTTTTACTAACTCGACCTGACAGATGCTTGAAGACGCCTCCACACCGGCAAGCCAGAGAGAACCGACGAATGCCTGTAGAGACGTTTCAAACAACTTTAGGTCACAATTTGTGCGTGTCAATCCAATTTATAGAGCGACCGTCATCGCGTTTGGGTGTGAGGAGTAGGGTAACTTCTCGCGTACCAACGCGTCGCATAATTGGCTGAATATCTATAAAGTTTGGCTTTAGATTCCCCTGCTTGCTGCGTCTGCTTATGCGATCGATGCACGGAGTCCCTCTCGTCGTTTAGCTGCGCGAAAACGGCATTGCCGACTCGTGTGACCCATTCGCGTCTGGACGCCACTGTCGCGAGCACCTAGGGAATGGCGACTGCGCGCTCGGATCCCACGGTTCCGACGCAACCGCCGTCACTGCATGGTCGCCGTTCTTCGGCGAGTGCACCTTGGACCAATCGGTTGTTTCCCGCACTTCCTAGGGGAGCGTCGAGGCCATCAGTACGTGAGCGAGTAGCGCTCCGCGTAAAGTGCGATCGGTGCGGTCAGTGAGTCGAGCTGCTGGTTCGTGAGTTCAATGGTGACCTGTCTGCAGGCTTCGGCGGGCGCATAGCGCGCCTCTTGGGTCGGGCTCGGGCACTAACTCAGCTGAGGAACCCTCACCGAACGTTCGCCGGCGTCCTGCCTACGTACAAACTCGTTGTCGCTTCGAACGGACGCTTGACTATGGCGGATTCAACCGGTCGATGTAATGACTTGCTGGAATCGTTCGGCGGGCGTTTCGTAGGCCCGCGTCTTTCGCGGACGACGCTCGTTCAGTCGTCTTGCCACAGCGTTGAGTTTGGCCTCGAATACACTGACAGGTCGGTGCCTTTGGGAAAGTACTGCCTTAACAGCCCATTCGTACTTTCGTTCGAGCCGTGCTGCCATGGATGCTGAGGATCGCAGAAGTAGACCTGGATATCAGTGGCCACGGTGAAGCGTCTGTGCCCGGCCATCTCCGTTCCCCGATCCCATGTCAGAAATTTATAGAGTTGCCGCGGCAGCTTCGAGGCATGTCTGATGAACGCATTGATGGCCGTCTCGTTATCCTTTCGGGCTATCTTAATCAGCATGATGCAACGTGTCTGGCGTTCGACGAGTGTCGCAATCTGGCTACTGCCGCTTCCGCATAGCAGACCACCTTCCGAGTGGCCCGGTACCGCGCGGTCTTCACGGTCGCGGGGCGTTCGCTGAGCGATACCGTGTCGCGAATCCTGCCGTGATCTCGACCCGTGCTTCTGTGGTTGCCGAATCCCGCCTGTCTCAGCCAGAATCCCTTGTACCGGTGAGTGATTCCGGTCAAAAAGCTGGACGATATGCTGGAGGGATTCACCCTTCCGCCAGCAATCCCACATAACCGCGTTCTGAGTCTCGGTGCAGTAAATCAGGGGGCTCTTTTTCATTTGCAACACCCCCACTGCTCACGCAGCTTCTAATGTATTGCATCCACCCGTTGAATCCGCCTATGTGAAGCGGTCGTCTGAACGACCGAGTCGCGACGACTACGAACGACATTTCATAGCCGATGCTGTTGAAAAAGTCGCGGCAGTTGGCTAGCCCGCCGCCGGCCAGAAAACCGATCTCTCAGATCGCCCTCCAAGCCGTTCGCGGGCCTAGGTTAAGGGTAAAGCGACACATGAAACCCTTGCGATGCAGACCGTCGCCGACTTTTTCAACAGCATCGGCCGAAACCTGTCTCACGACGATGGGCACAGTTCGGGCCAATTCGGTCACCGAACTGAGTCAATTACGTTGCAGCCCGCGCCCCGACAACGGTCACGCTTTCTGCGCATTCAGGCATTGGGGCCTCGTCTGCATCTTCCAGAAGAAGACTGCGCCAACTTGACGAGCGAGGGAAGCCCGATCTCGATCAAATTGCCATGTTTCCTTCGGGGATGTCGGATTACATGGCATAGGACGGAAGATGCCGCAAGGCCTTTCCGCGCGTACTTTGCGGTCTAGCACACATGTCCAGAAGAGCGTCCAATCATTCTTCGCCTAAATCGATGTAACAAACGATGCTCCTTACAAAAGCCAAATCCTGAATTACCAAGTTATTGGAATTAACTTCTTAATGTGGTTTGGGTAGCGACGCACTGCGTAGGATGCCAATTCCAGGCAAAGAGAGTGGATCAACTTTGCTCTGAGGCTGGTATTGATGGTGCCTGCCATCCGCGCACTAGTTGGCCTTGTGTCCAAACATCGCGCGCGGGATTTCCCTTGCAAACCGTGACTTTTCGCCTACCTTGATTAGTGCAGGTGTTGGCTCATTGCTCTCACTCAGCTTCTCTGCAGTTCGCCTTCAATTCAGAAATTGTTCCAGCGATCAACGTTTTCAGTTTGAAGCGAAACAAGCATGTTGCGTTAGTCCTTAAGGGGAGGCGGAGACGTGTCACTAAGCGACGTCAAGTATTGCAAGATCTATCCTGGCATCGGGGTTGCCAGAGTGGGCGACAGTCCTGACGAGTTTTTTGTCGGGCCCGAGGCGCCGGGACTCGGGCCCGAGCCGGGAACCGAATTCAAGGACGCACAAGGGCGCGTTAAGCGCCAAGCCGCCCGATTCAGGGTCTATGGCTTCGACACAAGCGGCAAGGCTGTGCAAGAGTTAAACACTTTGACACCCGACGTCCGCATTCAGTGGTCAGTGACGCTTGCCAACCGCAAGGCATCCGGTTTTCTCTTTGCTGGTGTACGCCATGGCATGGCGCTCGATCAGAGCCCCGATCCCGCGCAATTGCGCAACAAGACAGTCAACGATCGCACAAAGCTCGAGATCACGCCTACACCACGCAGTATTGAGGGTGTCAATCGGTTCGGGCAGCAATTCGCTTTCGTCGACGGCGCGTTCTTTGATGCTGCCGTGCATTTGGGTGAACTGCGCACCGATGCCGCTGGACGGTTGCTGGTTCTTGGCGGCAGAGGGAAGTCCGGGGCAATCCCGGGCTCCCGACCGATCACGCACTATGCGAACAATGACGGCTGGCACGACGATACATCGGACGGCCCGGTGACGGTCCAAGTGTCTATTAACGGCAATGACATTCCGGTCGAAGGGGCTGCGTGGGTCATGGTAGCACCTCCCAAGTTCGCCCCTTATTTGCGCAATGTCGTATCGCTCTACGACATCATGGCGGAGGCGAAAGGCATCCCCGCACCCGGAACGCTTTCATTCACGGACCATATCTACCCACATTTCGCGGCTTTCGCCAATCAGCACTGGGTCAACGGCATGGCTTTGCGTGGTCACGGCGCTCAAAAGTCGGGCAATTTCCTGGACCCGGACACCGTGGAAAAGTTGAATGACAACTCGGAGGGCAATGCCCCGTTGCGCAAGAAGATCCTGCAACGATTGCGTGAACCAGAAGCCAAGTCCGAGCAACAGGCAAATTATAACTTCATGCCACTGCTCTCTGGCGACGAGGGTGATGCAAAGGTCGGTAAGCCGGACACATGGCTTTCGATCACAAAGACCACGTATGAAATATTCCAGCGCTGGGCGCTTGGCGACTTCGACAGTGATTGGCCTGGCGTGCCGCCACAGCCGGTAGCGCTGGAAGCGCTCGCCGTTGAAGCGCAGCCGGCCGCCCTCGACCGCGCCTCTCTCGAGTTTTGCGTCGGTGGCGCCTTTTTTCCAGGAATCGAAATCACCTACATCGCAAGATATCCGGATCTTTATTCGGAGCCATTCCGCTTCGACGCAACGAAGCTTCAGCCCGGTGATATAACCCGGAGGATGGCTGTTCCGTGGCAAGCCGATTTCTACGAATGCCAGGTTCACTGGTGGCCAGCGCAGCGCCCAGATGAAGTATTGAGCAAGCAGTCGTATGAACAAGCGCTTGACGATTTCCCTGACGAGATGCAGCAAGGGAAGCTGGCTCAAGTCGTCACCGAGCGCATTCGATGGGACCGCGGCCTTGGCGTCCATTGGGTCAATCCAGAAGTCGAACTTCCTGTGGACGCCCGCCCGCCTCGTCCCGGCGACAACGACATGGTCGAGAAATGGCGCACGCTCGGGTTTGTCACACCCGTCCACACGGGCGCGGGTGAAACGCTCCAAGTTGAAATAGGGCGTTCCCGCTTCGACGGGTTGGGCGATCGAGAATACTTCTTCTACATGCTCAACATCGACTCGTACCCAGGCTTCGTTTCCAAAGCGCGTGAATTGGCTGAATCATTTCTTGCCCGCGCCGATGGTCTGTTGAACGATCCCACTCCCGGGGCGGTCGACGACATGTACCGCTATTTTCCGTATTCGACAGGAGCGCTCGATCAGCGCCTCGACGAGATTTATGCGACCTACCAGGCGGGCGCCGCAGCCGATCCCTTGCCAGACCCAGACAGTCCCTTCCAGACGAAGGAGGATATGGTCGAGCGCATCCGACAGTTCGCGCCGCTCAATCAATTGGATGGAGCCTGGGTGCGCAATATAGCAAAGGCAGGTCCGATCGACGAAGTAGGAGCGCTGCTTTTTTCAGTCTGGATGGACGAAGTCGGAGACGGTAATCCCGACCAGAATCACGCGAATGTTTATACCAACTTGCTTGAACAAAATGGCATTCATCTGCCGCCCATCAACACGCGCGACTACGCGTTCAACGTGGACATGCTGGATTCGGCTTATACCGTACCCATGTTCGAGTTGGCGATTTCACAATTCACCGAGACCTTCTATCCTGAAATTCTGGGGATGACGTTACAACTTGAATGGGAGGTCCTAGCACTGTGGCCCACGGTCAAGCTGCTGAGGCATTTCGGGCTGAGCTCGCACTTCTATGAACTCCATATCGGCATCGACAACGCGGCCAACGGGCATGGGGCAAAGGCGCGGCGGGCTGTGGACCGCTTCCTCGATGAAGGTCGCCGCCGCGGTGGTGATGCTGAGGTGCAATCGCTTTGGCGCCGTATCTGGACAGGCTACGTTGCTTTCGCCACAACCGGCACGCTAGGCAACGATCTGCGCGACCTGCTTGACCAACGTCGTAATCGTGCGGATTCGACAGCAGTCAAGGTGGCCGCCATCATGGAATCCAAGAAGAAGTACGGCAGCTTGAACCACGGCGACAAAAAGCTTGGAGCACAATTCATCAACAATCTCTTCGAAGATCCCGGCGCATTCCAGACAGCGCTCGTCGATGCTGGCTACATCGTTCCTGGTCATCCCGAGCAAAGCTCCTTCTTCCGGCTCACCAGCTTTGACGGTCCCATGTACAAGGTGTTCACCGACGACGAATTACAAGTGCTGGAGGAATGGACTGTTTGGCTTGGCTCAGGGGTTCAGACGGCACCCGTGGAAATGGATCCTGCCAAACTAATGGCGGCTTGCATCGATCACTTTCGCAACCAGCAGGAGGGGGCGACCACGCATTTGGTGACCGACTTGATCGGCCCAGATCCCGGCCATCCTGGTCAGACGATTGTTCAGTCGGTGGCAGCATGGTTTCAAGAGCCCACGGTTACCTTCATGGCCGCGCTCGCTGACCCGAAAAACCAGCTTGTCGTCTCAGGAAACGCTTCGCAAAGCCCGTTCATCGTCAAGGTCCTCGGCGGCAGGAACTCTATGAGCCAAGCATTCGACGTCGTTGCACTGAACACGGGCGGCAAGACGTGGAAACAGATCGTCGTGCAATGGATCGACGGTGGCTGCCCAATCCCCCGACCGACAGAGGCGGAGCGATTACGTCCCCTCGCTGCCGGCTCCCCTGCCGTTCGCTTGGCCCTCACAGCGCCATTGTCTACCGTCGCCCGCCATCCCCGTGGGCGGGTGCAGGGCATGGGCGTCGTGCATTAGTGATCTAATAGGCAAATATCATGGCGGAATCGAAATGCACCAATTGCGGTGGAAAAGGTGAGTTTGATCCTCAACTCGCTTTCGCCCGCCTTTCCAGCAAGCACGACAAGCTCGCGGATGTGCTGACTCGCTTCATGGCCTCAACGGCCGCGACGCCCGACACCGTGGCTCGCGTGGCAATCGCGGAGCAGCTTACACGCGAAGTCGAACGCATTCTAGGGGGGCGACCCACCGATGCGTTTCCCGAGTGCTGCCTGATCGGCCATCGCAATTCCAATGGCACAATCAGTTGGTTCTGCTCGGGTGTGCTGATTCATGCGCAAATTGTGCTGACCGCGGGCCATTGTTTTCTCTCGGACGAGCGCGCCAACGTGGTGGCGCTTGCAACGTCCAACCAGAATCAGCTTGAGCACGCCGAACTGCTCAATATTCGACGGCTCGCCGTGCACCCACGCTATCAGCAGACAAGGCAGATTTCCGACATGACGGTCGTGATCTTGCGTACACCGGCTGTCACCCCGCCGATTCCCATAGCCACTACGCCCGAATTGAGCGACGCTAGACAGATGACGCTGGTGGGTTTCGGCAACGAAGACATCAACAGCACCAAAGGCTTCGGCGTCAAGCGCGAAGTCGAGGTGGACATCCGCAGCATCCGTCGTGCTGCCACTGATGACCTGGACACGGACGAGCACCTCTTAGGATACGAATCGGATCTCGAGTTTGTCGCGGGCGGCAAAGGCTTCGATACCTGCAATGGTGATAGCGGTGGACCCGTATACGTCGTGATCGATGGGGGCCGCAAGCTAGCTGGCATCACTTCCCGCGCTACCGAAACAGCTGTCCACGCCTGTGGAGACGGTGGCATCTACACGCGCATCGACGTCCACTTGGACTTCATCCGTCAAGTGGCACGCGATGCGGGCATCACGACGTTCGAATAGACGCCCGCGCTGGAGACAAAAGCATATGAAGGTCGAATCGAGGATCGTCAGAGCCGAAATCTACCCGAGTATCGGCATTGCACGGGTGGGAAACAGTCGCGAAAGCGGGCAGGCGGGGTACTTCGTCGGACCGGAAGCCTCCGGAGAGGCAACACTCGGACTCGGTGAATACAAGGACGCCGACGGCGCGCTCAAGCGACAAGCGGCGAGGTTTCGAATTTTCGGGTTCGACTCCAGCGGAAATGTCGTGGCAGAACTAACACCTGGCAACGCCGAGATCGAGTGGACTGTTCATTTGGCCAACAAGAAGGCTGGCTGGTATCAGTTTCAAATCGCCCTAGATATCCCACAAGCCTCGTCGTCCGCAGCACCGGTCTCGCGACGGCGAAATCCTCAGGTCACTGGCGCTGATCGTGCTGAGCTGATGATCGACCCAGGTCCCCGATCCATTAGGGGCGTGAATACGGAGGGGGCTCGATATCGATTCAACAGCGGCAGCTTCATGAAGTTTCCGGTCGACCTCGGCGAGATTCGAACCGATGAACAAGGACGCTTGCTCGTGCTGGGTGGATATGGTCAGTCACGGTCGATCGCCAGCATGCCTCCCCTGGATTTCGCCAACAACGATGGGTGGCATGACGACATATCGGATGGTCCAGTCGAGGCACAAGTCACCGTGGATGCCAGGATAATCCCTGTCCTCGGTGCTTGGGCCGTGGTTGCGCCGCCCAACTATGCTCCTGGATTGCGGACCGTACGTAGCCTTTATGATGTGCTATACGATGTGGGATCGCGCAAATCCTGGGGATGGTATCCACGGGAGACACACGTATCGTTTTCTGAACACATTCAGCCGCTGTTCGAGCGACTGTCTCAGTTGCAATGGGTGAATCAGGGTTTTGCTGCCGTTTTCGGTGCGGGCGCGCCGTATAGTGCTCCCGTGCTGATGGCAAGACTGGCAGACGCTTCACCGCAGAATACCGAATTCAGGCAGCAGATCTTCTCGCGGTTTCGGCCACTGAATGGCACCCAGGCTGACGCCTCGCTTTGGCCGTATCTCTATGGCGACGGTCTGGATGATCCAACTTCGGTCCGGAGTCTGGCCACGCTCTCCGGTGTCCAATATGAGCGCTTTCAGAAATGGAGTGTGGGCGACTTCGAGAACGATTTCGGACGCATGCCGCCCCCTCCTACTTCGATCGATAAAGTTCCGCTTCATGAGCAGCCGGCACAGCTCGACAGGGCAGCGCTGGATTTGTGTCTGGCAGACGCTTTTCATCCGGGCTGTGAACTCACATGGGTGATGCGTCAACGATCACTCTACTCCAGCCGATTGAGAATAAGGAGGCGACCAGTTGGGATGCCCGAGCCAGATCACGGCGAGATTCTCTCCCCGGACATCGCACTGTCCCCAAATGGACCGCTCAGCATGTCATCGGCAGGCGACTTGACTCGTTGGATGGCGGTTCCTTGGCAGACCGATACCGCGAGTTGCTTGTCCGGATACGCATTCTTCAAGACATCCGACAGTTTGCCGACGTTCTGGCCTGCTCGGGTTCCAAATGACGTTCTCACGGAAGCGGACTTCCAGACGCTAATGAATTCGGATAAGACTTTCGAAGAGCGGTGCATGGCGTTCTTGCAGCGCAAGGATTGGTTCCGTTCATTTAATGGACACGATGAGATTGAGATGATGATCCTGAACTTTCACAAACTGGGAATCATCGAAGAGCGCCTAGGCCCAACGGACCTGCCGGTCATTCCTCGGAAGGTATGGGTCGAATCCAAGCCGGCGCTCCCTGCACCAATGACAGCCGCGTCAGAATTAGCACCGGCAGTGGAGCCGAAGCGCTTCCTCTTGCGGCGCTTCAAACGAACGACAAGCCTGGATCACGATTAAGCCTACCGTGACACGCGAATTTCGAGTCATCGTTGTGGGTGCTGGTCCCGCAGGCGCTGCAACAACGCTTGCTCTCCAACGCAAGGGCATCGCTACCACTCTCGTGGATCGATCGCTTATATCGAAATGGAGGATCGGCGAGACTCTCGCTCCTGAGGCGAGACACCTACTCGACGCCTTCGGGTTGATGGAGGCATTTTTGGATGGGCATCATTTGGCGTGCCATGGCATTTCTTCTGCTTGGGGTGAGGAAGCCTTGGCAACTACCGATTTCATCTTCAATCCCAACGGCTGCGGCTGGCAGTTGGATCGTGCGGAATTCGATACGGCTTTTGTTCATGCCGCTCAACGTTCTGGGGCAAACGTCCTACGCGGCCAAAGTATTCTAGCGATTCGCAGGCAAGGCGACATTTGGGAAGTCGAGACAAACGCGGAAAAGCTAAGAGCGTGCTACTTAGTCGATGCCACAGGGCACGCATCCGTCATAGCAAAGCGAATGGGAGCGTCGCGAACAACACTTGATCGTCTAGTATCAGTGTACCTCCGCGCAGACGCAACAATCCTTTCTGATCGAGACACACGAACGCTAATCGAGGCCGTGCCAGATGGGTGGTGGTACACGGCCCTGACGCCCGGTGGGAAGCGTACCGTTTCATTTCAAACCGACATCGATTTATTGAAGAGAGCAAATTGGCGCTCAAGCTCTTGGTTTCAAACGCGGATTCGAGAAACGCGGCATCTCTACGAGTTGTTGAAAGTTAGTGAGTATTCGTTTGCCACTTTTCCGTCGATAATTTCCGCCCGCTCTTCGAGACTTGATAAATTCTTCGGAGATGCCTGGGTCGCCGTCGGCGATGCGGCTGTTTCATTTGACCCATTGTCTGGACAGGGAATGTTAAGGGCGATTGAGGCTGGTGTCATGGCTGCTGACGCGCTCGCAGCGGGAAGCGGTGGATTGGAGAGCTATGCTGTTTGGGTTGCGTCAGTCTGGAAGAGCTATGTGAAATCATGGAATCGATATTACAGGGTGGAGAGTAGATGGCCAGATCAGCCGTTCTGGGCACGACGCCATGGAGCAATTGATTAACTCCCGTATGAGAGCCTCATGATTTCGTGGATTTCCTCACGCTGGTCAGCAAGCTTGAGGGGCTTGCGGAGACCTTCGGGAGAAAGGTTCGGGACGAAGCCGTGAGAGAGCGAGTGACATACGCGGCGCCTGACTGCAGTTGGAAGAATTGCCATTTTTGCAAACGGAGCAGGTCCATGTAAGGAATGCTGAGCGTTGCGCGGGGCCTATCGATTCAGTATTGAAGGCCACTCCACGCTCCTTCTCTCCTAACCATCGATTCGCTTGATCAGTCGGTTCGCTGCCAGCCTGCGCGGCCAAGCCATCGCCGTCCGCGTTAGGTTTTTGAGAGCCTACCCTATTAAACTCGTAGCCCGAAAATTGGTGATGCCGCAGGCAAAGTGCAATATGGCCTGCTAGGGGCTGTTTTCCAACTGGATGAGCGGTCGGCAAAGGAGGCCGGGCCATGCGGTGTCAATGTCACAGCGGCCGCTTCCAGCGTAGGACGGGCAAGCGACGACGTCAGCGGACCGCAGTCCGCTGCTAGCCCTGCTTGATTGAGCATTGAGACCAGCGGGACCCACGAGCTGTAACACAGATATCTTTTCATACACTCGACCTTGCCCTTCGTCTTCGCGCGGTATGGTTTGCAGGCGTGACGCACGAACCCATGGTGTTTGGCGAAGTCAGCGAACCCTGAATGATATCGATGGTGTTTCTTGCCGTACGCATCGCGTTTCCGGATCACCGTCTTCATATTGTCGAACACGATTTCTCTGGTGACACCTCCAAACACCTCGAATGCCCGCACGTGGCAGGCCAGCAGCTTTTCGATACGTATATCGGTGGCAACTCCGCGTAGCTTACGCGGCTTGAACCCAACGTTGCGACGAACGCCGCGAGCATACCCAGCTTCTGCCCCGGCTTACGAAACTCGATCCAGTACATCTGCATCTGATGTCCCGGCTCTGTGTCGAATCTGCCCACCGGGTCGGGGCGTGCAGCAGGCCGAAGCTTCTGCAGATAGGCCTGAACCTGACGTAATCCGCCCTTATAGCCGCGCTCTTCAATCTCCGCTTGAGCACGGTCGTCGGAATCCAGTCGGGCTTCGCTGCTTCGACGCGGCCCCGCAGATACGACTTGAACGGGGCAAGCTTGCCGACGACTGGCTCACGCGCCCCACGTCGAGGCGGACCCTATGCCACATACGTCAGAACCGTGTTGACCGCCATGCCGGTCTCGACCGCAATGTCCCGAAGGCTGTTTCCCTAGCGACTGGGGGGCGAAAATGATTTCGTCCGGATTTCCTGCTTGACGCTATCCAGCGGACGCAGAATCTCGATTTCCATGTACTCCTCGTAGCTGACCATGGGCCGCCCAAAAGGAGCGACCCTACAACCAGTTGTACCAATCCTAACCGCGTTGCTGTATCAATTTCGAACGGCGTGCAGCGCCTTGTGCTGCTCTCGGGCCGGGGCGAATCCGAAGCGCAGCTCTGTGAAGACCTCGTGCGCGCGTCTGGCGTCGAATGAACGCTGCTGCACGCCAGCTGGTTCGCGCAGAATTTTGGCGAAGCCCATTTTCTAGATCCGATACTCGCCGGCAACGTCGAGTTGCCGGTCGCAAACACCGGCGAGCCGTTCGTGGATGCCGATGACATTGCGGATGCCGCGGTCGCCGAGGACGGTCATGTCGGGCAGCTCTACGAACTCACCGGCCCGCGTTTGTTGATCGTCGCGGAGATCGCGCGCGACCGGTCGGCAGACCCGCTTCACGCTGATTTCGATGACAGCGTACACCGCTGGGGCTCGAACGAGCACAGTTGGCGCCCAGGTCATCGACTTGATCAAGTACCTGTTCACGGAAGTCCTCGACGGCCGCAATGTATCCGTGCAGGACGGCGTCACCCGTGTACTGGGACGGCTTCCTCGCGATTTCAGCGATAACGTGCTAGAAACCGCCGCGACCGGCGTCTGGAAGGTCGGTCCACGATCATGACAACGGTTAGCCTAATCGATCTTGCCGTGCTCCTGTGCTCGCTCGGTTGCGGTCTCATGGCGGGGTTCTTCTTCGCCTTCTCGATCTGCCTGATGAGTGCGCTCGGCGCAATTCGGCCGGCACACAGCATCTCCGCGATGCAATCGATCAATGTCGCCGTCATCAATCTATGGTTCTTGACGCCCTTTCTCGGCGTGGCTGCTGCGTTGTGGCCGCAGTCTGGCGCCATTACGGCGATTGACCAGCGCGGCGTGGTTCATCAAGCCAGACTCTGGATTGCAGGGAAATCGCTATTGCAGCGCTGCAACAGGTTTGGGCTGCGGATTCAACCGGTCGATGCAACGGCTTGCTGAAATCGTTCAGCTGGTGTGTCGAAGTCTAGTGTTTTTCGCGGACGTTCGTTGAGTCGCCTCGCCACAGCATTAAGTCTGGCCTGTGAATAACCAAAAGAGATCGATACCTTTAGGGAAGTACTGTCTGAGAAGCCCATTTGTGTTTTCGTTCGAGCCACGTTGCCAGGGATGCCGCGGATGGTAAGTAGGCCAGAGGGGTTGCACCTCAAGCCTCTCGCAGAACCGTACGTGAGACTCTCGCCTCATACGGCTCCCGTCAGCCAACCGTTGCCC
>NZ_JARESS010000083.1:0-23126 GCF_046027915.1 Paraburkholderia sp. RL17-347-BIC-D | reverse complement strand
TTAAATACCGGCGCGTTGGTCAACTGCAAGGGTTGCGAGTGTCGCCGCATATCTACATGAGCGAAGCGGACCTTGACGTATTCGTCGATGCACTGCACGTGGCCGCGAAAGACGCTGACTAAGCCGGACGTTTCGCTCAAATATAGGCACGCAACCGGGTCGCGGACATTGACTCAGCGAAAAGGCTTTCGAGTCTCCAGGGCTCATGCATCAAAACGTCAATCTCAGGAACCGGTCGGCAGGTATTCCCGGAGGTAAACCGACAAGGGCGTTTGCAGCGGCTGTTACCTCCTGTCTTTTCCGAAGGATGTAAAGCCGAGCACAATCCGGTCAACAAGCGGCCGTTCGACTTCAAATGCGGTAGTCGGCGCCGCACGGGTTTGAGTGACCGACAGGGGTCGATCTGAGCCGACCGCGTCAGACTGAGACCGGCCATAAAGAGCCGTAGGTGACCGGGAACGGAATAGCCGACAAACATCAGTCTGCGGACATTCATCAATGACGGCCTGCAGGTTTCCCCGCAAACATCGGTTAACGCGCGGCCGAGTAGTTTTCGCGCCGGCAGGGGTGCCTTCCTGATTGCCAAGGTGTTGTTGTATTATCGACCATAGAGATTGACGCTCAATCTTGGGTATGCGTCGTTATTGGCTTAGTTCGGGGATCGAATGGACGTCGTTACAAGCAGCCTTCTAAAAGAATTCGTTAACAGTCAGAAAATTGCTGCAGAAACTGAAGCTGCGCAATTTGAGGCTTTCGTCAACTACATCACGATATCGGACATCTATCCCGAGGAGTTTGATTTTACATCCGTCGGAACCGGCGAAGGTGAATTTGGGCTCGATGGGATTGCCATAATAGTAAACGACATTCTCGTTGATGACGAAGAGCAATTGGACGATCTGGTTGCACATGCCCCTAGCTTGAATGTGCAATTTGTATTTCTGCAAGCGAAGACAAGCGCCGGCTTTGACGGCGGTGAAATGTTGAAATTTTACGAGGCCGTCGACGATTTTTTCGATCAAAACGTGAAATTTAAGCAGAACGCAAAAATACAAGAACTTCAGAGGGTTAAAAACAAGATTTACGAGTATGCATCGAAGTTCACGCGAGGCCTTCCGAAGGTCAACTTGTACTATGCGAGCACTGGCACTTGGACAGAGGATCAAAACCTGTGTGTTATGAGAAACAAAGCACTGAAGAGGCTCGACGATCGGCATATCTTCAGCTCTTGCGTTTTTCATCCCTTGGATGTAGGTAAGGTACAGAAGCTCTATTTCCAGACGAAAAACTCGTTTAAAACGACAATTCAGTTTCAGCAGAGCCTTGCTTTGCCGGAGATACCGAAGGTCCGTGAATCGTACATCGGCCTCTTGCCAATCAGCGAGTATGCAAAAGTGATCACCGACGACGAAGGACTTGTTCGTCGAAAACTGTTTTTCGACAACATCCGTGACTTTCAAGGAGAAACGGATGTTAACAAGTCCATCGCGAAGACTCTGACGTCGGATGAGCATATCGAGTTTCCGCTTCGAAATAACGGGGTCACGATTGTTACCAGAAAATTGCAACGTGTCGGCTCGCAGTTCACGCTCGAAGACTTTCAAATTGTGAACGGATGTCAAACTAGTCACGTTATTGCTGCGAACAAGAGCGAGAATAATGCCGCGACTCTAATTCCGATCAAAATAATTGCAACAGAGGATGAAGAGGTCACGCGAAAAGTCATCATAGCGTCTAATCAGCAAAATCGCGTCGATGAGGATAGCTTTTGGGCATTGGACCCGATACAAAAAGCAATTGAGATATATTTTGAGTCAAAAACAGACGATTTGCGTCTGTACTATGAGCGCCGCCCAGGGCAGTTCAATACGATGCCTGGCATCGAAAAGGTACGTATCATCACAAAGGATTCGCTACTAAAAAATTATGCGTCGATATTCTTGGAACAACCGAATCAAGTAGGGCGATATTACAAAGACCTAACGCCATTGATCGGAAAAGAGATTTTCAATCCGAAACACGAGGTTCATTCATATTACACGGCAGCGTATATTGCGTATCGGCTCGAGTTCATGTTTCGAAACAGACGGCTAGCTCCAGAGCTCAAGCCGTTCAGGTTTCAGCTCGCGATGGCAGCTCGGTTAATCGTAGAAAAACAATACGGTCTCGAGCCAGATAAGAAACGAAGCCGTGCGTATTGCGTGAAGATTGACGATGTCATGTCGGACGTCGAAGAGGCGCAAAAGATTTTCGAAGCCGCGCAGGAAGCGATCCACAAGGCAGTGAATGACTTGGGGGCGAGCGATGCCGGTCTAGACAGGCGAACCGCCAAGATGAAAGACATGCGCGACAAGTTGCGCGAAGTCATTGGAAGTTAGTAACGGTTAGCTGCGCCCCCGACGTCCAATCACCGATTTATCCGAAGGCCCCCCCTGCTAAACGACCGTTCACGTGGCGGGAGCGGCCGTTGATCGTTCGGGGCAAAGGTCCGCTCCGGGTCGCGTGCTGCCGATCGCAGCCTCGCGAGGTTCAGGCCGCGTATGCTCATTGCGTGAGGCTGCACCCGGCCAGGAACAGCCGTCCAACCAAAGTCGGAAAGGGATAATCGAGCGTCAGCAACATGTCTGTGAAGCGACGCACACAGCGCCTGAGCCTTCGATCGACTCATTGAGACGATCACGAAAGGGCGAACTTCGTTACGTAGTTCGGGAGCTACCCGAGGGGTAGGTGGCAAGCAACGCAGAGCAACGCTCGCGCAGGAAGGCATGCAACTCGTTAATCGCCGGCGACAGTTGCGCCCGGTGAGCACAAATCAAGTGCAGCGGCGCGGGCTCGCAATACTCCGGCGGAAATAACTCCACCAGTTGCCCTGCCTTCAGATCGTCGATGAGGTCCAGTCGCGATTTGTAGACAAGGCCTTCCCCGGCTATCGCCCAGCGACGAACTGCATCGGCATCGTCGCTGATGCGATTGCCTGTGACTGCCACGGTGCGCTCGCCGCCAGGCGGGGTAAAGCGCCAGCGTTCATGTATCTGCTCGCTCCAGACGTACCGAAGGCAGTTGTGTCGCCGCAGGTCCTCAACTTTGGCCGGTGCGCCATGCCGTTCGAGGTATGACGGCGCTGCACACAATGCGCGTCGGTTGTTGTCAACCAGTTTCATGGCCACAAGAGACGAATCTGGCAGCGCTCCGTAGCGCACGACTGCATCCAGCGGCTGGCGGACCAAGTCGGCCGCACGGTCGCTCATTTTCACGTGCAGCGACAAACCAGGGTGGCGGTGCTGGAATTCATCCAGCCACGGCAACAGCAGGTTTCGACCAAAGTCGGACGGCGCGGACAGCCGCAGCGGCCCGGACAGCGCCCCCCGGCCGTTTGCCAGGGCCTGCTCGCCTTGCACCAGCGCACCAATCATGACCCGCGCATGCGGCAGATAACGCTCTCCAGCCTCCGACAGTTGCATGCTTCGCGTCGAACGGGTGAACAGGCGCGTGTCCAGCGCCTTTTCGAGCCGCTGCACTGACGCACTCGCATGTGCGGGCGCGATATTCAGCTGGCGCGCCGCCTCCGAGAAGCTGCCGTAGTCCACCGTGTGCACGAAGATCTGAACGTCATCGAGTCGAATCATTTTCATTGAAACGCCGAAAGTGTTTGGGCTCGGCGGGTATTTATCCGTATATCGATGAAAGATAACATAGTCTCAAACACCCTTGCATAGTCTCAAACACCCCTGGAGACCACGTGTATGAAAGCCATTGGCTTCTATCAGAACCATCCCATCAGCCACCCGCAGGCGCTGCAGGACATCGAGCTGCCGACGCCGGAGCTGCGCGACCACGATCTGCTGGTGGAAGTGAAAGCGGTGTCGGTCAACCCGGTCGATACCAAAATCCGGCGCGGTGGCGATATTCCAGAAGGGGGTGCGCGCATCGCCGGCTGGGACGCGGCGGGAATCGTCCGCGCAACCGGAGCGTTGGCCTCGCGCTTCAAGCCAGGCGACCGTGTCTGGTACGCCGGTGATATCAAGCGGCCCGGCTGCAACAGCGAACTGCACGCCGTGGACGAACGCATCGTCGGACCCATGCCTACATCACTGGACTTCGCAGAGGCCGCGTCGTTGCCGCTGACGACGATCACTGCGTGGGAGCTGCTGTTCGACCGCCTGCGTGTTCAGGCAGCGGACCCGACCGACAACAACGTGCTGCTCGTAATTGGAGCGGCTGGCGGCGTCGGCTCGATTCTGACCCAGTTGGCGCGCGAGTTGACTGGTATGACCGTCATCGGCACGGCCTCGCGGCCGGAAACCCGCGAGTGGGTGCTGGCACATGGCGCGCATTACGTGCTCGATCACCGCCAAGCGTGGGCACCCCAGTTGGCCGCGCTCGGCATCGAGCACGTCACCCACGTTGCCGGGCTGAACGACAGCGCCGCTTATGTGCCGCAGATCGCCGGCGTGCTGCGTCCGGAGGGCCAGTTCGCACTGGTCGACGACCCGGTGGGACTGGATATCGGACCGTTCAAGGCGAAGTCCATTTCGATTCACTGGGAGCTCATGTACACCCGCGCGATCTTCACCACCAGCACGATCGCACGGCAACACGCCTTGTTGCGCCGCGTGGCGGAACTGGTCGATCGGGGCGACCTCAAGCACACCCTGACCCGACGCATCGACGACATCAACGCCGCAAGTTTGGCCCAGGCGCATGCGCTGGTCGAGGCCGGCAACATGATCGGCAAAGTCGTCGTCGCCAACCGCTAAACCATTCTGACAACGAGCATAAACATGACATCGCAAATCATCAGCACGACGACCATCAGCCTCGAAGCCGCGCAAGCATTGCTGGCAGAGGCGCGCCGCGCCTGCGCAGCGCGCGGATTCGCAGCGACGATCGCAATTACCGATGCAGGAGGCCACCTGCGCGCTTTCGAGCGCGCAGACACGGCTCCTTTCCTTACCGTTGGCGTCGCCATCGACAAGGCATGGACCGCCGCCTCGTTCGGCATGGCCACGCACCAATGGAATCAGTACATGGCCGAAGCCACCGTTGCCCCGCTGGCGCATCATCCGCGTCTGACGCCGGTAGGTGGCGGCGTACCGCTCTTCCACGAAGGGCGTCTCGTGGGTGGCATCGGCGTTTCTGGCGGAACATCCGTTCAAGACCATGAGGCCGCCGAGGAGGCGCTGCGTAACGCAGGGTTTCTGCAATGAGCCGGACGTGGCCCCCGCATGTCTGTGGCAGCCGCATTTATTGGAATAACTCCGCTTCGCGCCAGTGCGCATACGCCGCTCAACCCTCGCGGCCCGACGATCTCCCGTCCGTCTTAATCTGTGAGCTGCCATTCGCGCGATGGGGCTATGGCCGTCCGCTACGGGTCGACCTGAGCCGGTCGCTGTCGGGCTCAATTCGGCCAAGAGCGGTCCGTCGACATCAATGCCCAGATCGTCGACAATCCAGTGCATTCTCACGCAGAACAATATAGGTCAGTTCGAAGGCATTCGCTCATGGGCCGTGATTGCCAGCCGACCAGTCACCCGTCCACCCTGTGATGTGTCTCAGAGGAAATTATGATTACAGCGTGAGCAAGGCTGCGGTTAACGCATTTACCGAGTCCATGGCGCTGGAGGTCGAGCCGTTCGGCGTGCGTGTTCGACTTGTGTTGCCGGGCCGCGCCCCACACCTGGTTTGGCGGGAATGCGCGGGTCCGCGCATACACGGCTTCGACCACGCGGCCTACGCCGATCTTGCCAGCAAGACTGTGGCGCGGCTGCAGGACACGTCTTCGCCGGTCACTCGGGCACAGGACGTCGCCGAGGCCGTGTGGCGCGCCGCGACGGACCCGTCATCTCCAATGCGCATCCCGGCCGGCGCAGATGCCGAAGCATGGGCGACTGAGGTTCGCTGACCGGGCGGCACGGATTGAACATGGCTTTTACGCGCGCGAGCGCATTACCAGAAGGAGATTGCAATGCAGGGCAAACCCGTTGCTCTCGTAACCGGGGCGAATCAAGGGATCGGTCTTCAGATTGCAAAAGATCTCGCGGCACGCGGCTTGACTGTGTTGGTAGGGTCGCGCAGCCTCGAACGCGGGGAGGCTGCGGCCAGAGAAGTTGGGCTGGGCGTGTTCGCGCTCCAACTCGACGTGACGGATCAGGCTTCGATCACATCTGCGGCGGAGCGCATCCGAACCGAGTTTGGCCGCCTTGACGTGCTCATCCAGAACGCAGCCATCTCGAATACGAAGAAGCAGCCCGGTCAGTCCACCGAGGAGTACGCAAGAACGACGCGCCCGAGCAACGTGGCTCTCGATGAAATGCGCGCGGTGTGGGACACGAACGTGTTCGGCGTGCTCGCTGTGTACCAGGCGATGCTGCCACTTTTGCGCAAGACGCCGGGTTCCCGCATCGTTAACGTGTCGAGTGGCGTTGGGTCGTTGACGACGAACTCGGACTCGGCCTTCCCCTACCGCGCGATCTTCGGCCCCGTGTACCCGGCGTCCAAGACGGCTCTCAACGCTTTGACAGTTGCCATGGCTATCGAACTGGAGCCAGAAGGTATCAAGGTCAATGCCGTCTCCCCGGGTTTTACAAAGACGAACCTCAACGGATACGCGGGCATCGAGACGGTCGAGGAAGGCGCTCGCGAGGTGGTGCGTGTCGCGCTACAGGGTCCGGACGGCCCCACGGGGACGTTCACGCGCTGGAAAGGAGAAACGATCCCATGGTGAGTTGAGTTTGGTGCACGTCTTCTGAGGGTTTGATGGATTGGGCTGGAGCGCATGGAACCGGGCCGTTCGCCCGAGCCCCGGTCACAGCGCTAAATTTCGCCGTTGTTGAAATGATGGCGGCTGAACGTCCGCTCCGCACATGCGATGAGCGGACGGCAGCTGCACCTGCGAAGGAGCCGTTCAGATGCTGCGAATTGAACGGCGGCTCAGGGTGGCGGATTCAACCGGTGGATGCAATAGTTTGCTGGAATCGGCGGGCGTTTCGTAGTCCAGTGTCTTTCTCGGACGCTCGTTCAATCGTCTTGCCACAGCGTTGAGTTTGGCCTGCGAATACACTGACAGGTCGGTGCCTTCGTGGTGTCGGGCGTGGGTAGATAGCCACGGCTAGCGCGGAGGCGGCTGCTGCGACGCTTGTGGACTAAGCTTCTGTAGCGCGGTCAGAAAGAAGCGCGTCAGTCGCCGAAGAAAAGTGTCTATCGGAACATTGGCGCGGCCGGTGGCCTGGTATCAAGAAGTTTCATCAAGCTTGATACTTCCCAAAAACCGTGAAACTAGGTCGTTTGTCTTCCTGCCTACGCTTCCAATGGCCACGGGCACCCATGGCGCTGCCAAGCTGCATCAGCGCGGACCAATCAGATACTGCTCGTCCGTGACAGGCTCCAGCCAGTCGACGTTTTTGCCGTCCAGTGCTTCTTGAATCGCTATGTGCGTCATCGAGGTGGTCGGAGACGCGCCACCCCAATGCTTGTGACCCGGCGGGCACCAGATGACGTCGCCAGCGCGAATCTCGACAATTGACTCGCCTTCACACTGCGTCCAACCGCCTAACAGTCATAGTGGTGACCAGCCGGCGCGATGCTGCACCGGCGCGGTCGCATCTCAGTCTTCGCCTTAAGACTGCCTCACGTTTCCGCGAGGAGTTCGTCGGTGGAGGTCTCATATGTTTTCTTGAGTCGCTCCGCTCCGAGCCAAAGGCCGCTACTCACGATTTCATCCACGAGTTGGAAAATGAGTCGTTGAGCGCAACGTCGCAAAGGGCCGTTCATTGATAGAGTCTCTATCTGGACGGCTTGCCTCGATGAGCCGTTGATTAGAACTTGTGCCGTATGCCAACGACGGTCACAAGTTGACTTCCGGTCCCGGAATTTACGCCGTATGAACCGACCGAGGCGTGCGCCGAAATAAGCGCGCCCGCGGCAGAGAGATTCGTGCCATTTGCTTTCTGGTAGCCCCCCGTCCAGTAAAGTGACGTGCGCTTGGAAAGCAGATACTGCGCGCCAAAATTTGCCTGGTGATATGACGCGTTCGCCGGCCCGTTGAGTCTGGTGAAGTTATAACCGACACCCAACAGAACGTCGGGACGTGGAGCGTAGTTCACATAGACGGCGCCGTTGTCAAACCCTGCGGCATCGGCGAAACGGGAGTTTGCGTCTCGGTTGTACTGACTATGGCTGTAGCCCGCGCCGAGAGTGAATTTCCCGAGGGCATATTGGAATCCCGCGTGGATGATGTCAATCGACTTCGCGGAGGCGAAGCCTTGATTTATCGCTGAGAAGAACAGCGGGTCCGAACTGCTTTTCCATGTACGGATGCCATTCGTGAGAGTATCACCGCCGTCCGCATGAAAGTAGCCGGCGGCCGCGCCAAGCGGGCCGGACGTGTAACTGATCGCTGCGGAGTATGTCTGGCCTGAGCCAGTGCTTCCAGCTACCCCACCAAAGGCGTAAAGCGCTTCTACCTGTACGCCTGACATGACCGGGCTGATGTACTTGATGGCGTTGCTTACACGAAGGTCGTTGTCGTAGTTGTCAACGTCACCGGGTGTAGCAAACAGACCACTGAAAAAATTGTCTTCGGTCAAAGGCTGCACAAGGTCCGTCACCGGGTCATATGTTCGTCCCAGCTTGACCGTACCGTAACGGCTAGACAGGCCGACTATCGCCGAGCGACCAAACATCCGGCCGCCTTGTCCGAGCGCACCCGTTCCCGGGTTATATCCGTTCTCCAGTTGGAAGATGGCAGACAATCCCGAACCAAGGTCTTCAGTGCCTCTCACCCCCCAACGGGAACCCATCAACGCACCGCCAAACTTCACTTGCGTCGACTGGTTTCCAGTTGACGATTGCGAGTTGTGGATATACCCAACGCCAGTATCGACGACACCGTAAAGAGTGACGCTCGATTGGGCAAATGCCTGGGAGGTTATCGCGCATCCTGCCAAGGCTAACAATACGCCGCTTTTCTTCATTTAGTTCATGTCGTTGAGTGCCGGGTCTAAGAACAGTCCTGCTTGGTTACCCAGGGTTCAGCCAGATGCTGCCGGGTCAGTTCGGGAAAGCAATGGCCTGAATGTTCGGGTAGTAGACTTCAATCTCATCCGTGTCGCCGTCCATCCTCTGGAAGGTGACGGTGAACGTGTGTTTGCCTTCCGGCGCCTCATAGACTGTCGAAGCGTCAAGATTCTGGCGGTCGTGCTCGTACTTGTCGACTTCCTGGACAGCCGGTGATGCGACATTGACACGCTTGACTGGCCGGGCAGGCTCTCCGTCCATCGTCACGAAAGCGCGGACTGAACAGGGACAGCCATTGGTGTTTTCATCGGCGATGCCACTGGTGAATTGAACGAGAACCTTCGAAGCCGTCTTCAGGTTCAGCTCAACCGATGCCACCTTTACCGGGTCTTTGCCCTTCAGGTAGACCGCGGTGTGAGAGTCAGGCTTGTTGAAGTAAGCAATGGTCGGCACGCCAGCAGCAAATGCAGCTGAGCTGATTGCCAGCGCAACGGCACTGACTGCGAGACCTGCGGGGAACTTGATTGATTTCATTCGGTATCCTTTATATAGAGGTTTTTTAAAAAGGCTTCATCCGGTTGACGAGCCCGTCTTTCAGAAAATAGTGGTGGTAAAGCGCAGCCAGCGAATGAAGTACGCTGAGCGCAATCAGCGCAATCGCCGTGTAGTAATGCCAGTCAGTAAGGAAGTGGCCCATCGCGACGTTCTTGGGCAGCGGTGCGGGAATCTTCAGGCCGAAGAATTCCCATCCGATTCCGTACGCGCCCCGCCAGACCTTGAGCGCCGGCACAATGATGAGTAGTGTGACGAGTGCACGCTGGGTCAACTTCGCGGCCCGGGCACGCCAAGGTACATCCTGCAAGGCCGGGGGCGACGGACGGCGAAAGCGCCAGAACACGCTAAACAGCATGACAAAAAAGACCGTTTCACCAATCGAGCGGTGCCAGTAGTAGTAGTTGTTATAGCTTTCGGACTTGAAGTCGAGCTTATAGAAAAGGAAACCGATGATGCACAGCGCGACCACACAGACGAAAATGAGCCAGTGGATAGCGATGGAAACCCGGTCATAAGCGGCGCGTCCGGTGGACCGCACGTGCACCTGGGATGTCGTGTACATATCTGCTCCGCCGGCGATGGCGTTTGGGTTGATGGGGTGCGACGGAATGGATAGTAGAAGTGCAAAAGGAAACCGTAAGCGTCCGACAAAATTAACCCTATAAGTCGGTGTTATAGGTTCTGATTTGGCGACGCTTTTGCTACGCCGCCCCCTGCGCTGCGGATAGGAGGATGGCGGGAGGATGAGCGAGCCTGAAACGCCGATAGGGCGGCCGTGGACAGGTGCGTGTCGGACCGTAGAAGCGACCGTTGGCGTGACGGCCGGAGTGACGAATAGGCAAGGACTCAGGAGAGCGGAATCTGTCGGTCCCGCTGGAATCAGCTGGGCCGATTTCCCGTGCGACCACCCTGTTTGCTCGCACCTTTGACGATGTCTCGGGTTTTCATTGCTCGCACGAGCTCGTCTTGGTCCAACCCGAGCTGGACACGCATCTGGCGCAGGAATTTTTTGGCGTTTTCAGCGAGCGGTGTCCCGGGGCGAAACACCAGCATTCCAGTGAACAGCACTTCAACATCGACAGGCTTGACGACCAGCCCGCGGCCGACGAAGTCGAGCGCGACGATAGGGTGAGCAATGCCAAGCCCAACGCCAGCGAGCGCCAGTTCGCAGACCGTATGCGAGTAAGGTGTTTCAACCACCGGCTTGAGTCGAATGTCCCGAGCGGAGAGTTGAGTATCCAGACCGAGTCGGGTGCTGTCCTCAGGGTTAAGTGCAACAAAAGGCAGGTCCATCATGTCTTTCATGCGGATGGACGACGACCCGGCCAGCGGGTGCGACGCGTTCATGACCGCAACGCCGGGCATGCGAACGAACTGTGAGTGCTCGAGTCCCGCCATCGACATCTCGTCTGACATCAGACCGAAATCAGCCTCTCCGGCAGAAACCTTTTCGTGTACCTGTCGCGAGCTCATGACCTGCAGTGAAATCTGTATGTCTTTCGATGGCGCATCGAACGCGGCGATGACCCGTGGCAAGAACCCCGTTCCAAGCGCCGGGAAAGTCGCAATTGCCATGCGGCCGAGCCCATACGAGCGAAGACTTCTGATTCGGTGCTCGATTACTTCGTAGCCAATAAAGTAGCGGTCTACATCACGCATCAACGCGATGGCCTCCTGGGTTGGTACCAGCCGGCTACGAACCCGCTCGAACAGCTTGAAGTTCGCCATGTCCTCGAGACGCCGAATAGCCTGACTGACGGCGGGCTGTGAGACACCTAACAGTCCGGAAGCTTTGCTCGTACTTCCCGCGTTCATGACGGCACGGAAAATTTCTATGTCTCTGATGCTCATAACCTGAACTTATTGACCTAATTATTTCCGATGTTGCCGATGGTTAAGCAAAAAGTAAACTGACGAATATTGGTTCACTATCCGACAACCCTTCAGAGCACACGATGAAAAGTTCCACTCAGCCGTTCCGCAGCCTTTCACCCGCAGTGATGCGGGCCTCCACGGTAGTGTTCGACTCCCTTGCCGATTTTGCGCGACGCAAGGAGCGTCAGCCGGACGGCTACAGTTACGGCATTACCGGCACTCCGACTGCACGCGAACTCGAGCGCCGAATCGCCGAGCTTGAGGGAGGCGCCCATTGCGTGGTCACTCCGTCGGGGCAGTCTGCGCTGATGACAACTGTCATGGGCTTCGTGCGTGGCGGCGACCATCTGCTCATTTCGGCCGCGTCTTATGGCGCATTGAAAACCTTTGCGCAGAAATGGCTTGCAGACTTTAACGTCGAAGTCGAACTCTATGCGCCGGCTATCGGAGCCGAAATCGAGAAGCTCATCCGACCCAACACCCGAATGATTTGCATGGAGTCGCCGGGCACGGTCACGATGGAGATGCCGGATGTCCCCGCAGTCGTGGCTGCAGCAAAGCGTCACAACGTGATGACGATGATGGACAACACATGGGCGAGCCCGTTGGGATTCAAGCCGCTTGAGCACGGTGTTGACTTTAGCATCGAAGCTGCCACCAAGTTCTTTGGTGGTCATTCGGACCTGCTGGTTGGCAGCATTAGCATGAACGACTCGGACTATTACGCTATTTTGCGGGAGACCCAAAGTATTCTCGGTCAGCAGACAAGCCCGGACGACTGTTTTCTTGTGATGCGTGGTCTCGAAACGCTGAAGGTCCGCTACTTCGCGCAGAGCGCCTCGACGCTGCGCATCGCAGAGTATCTGGAGAGACACCCGCAGGTAGAAAAGGTGTTATTTCCGGCCCTTCCTTCGGACGCGGGGCATTCCATCTGGAAGCGCGACTTTTCGAGTAGCGGCTGTCTCTTCTCGCTCATTCTGAAGGATGCACCGGAAGACGCCTTCACTGGTTTTTTCGATTCGCTCAAGCACTTTGCAATCGGCGCCAGCTGGGGCGGCGTCCACAGCCTCGCGGCATATTACCCGGCACCCTTGCAGGCAAACCGTCCCTTCCCATTGACAGACCGACCAGTTGTCCGAATCTCCATCGGACTTGAAGATACCGAACTGTTACTCGATGACCTGAGCGCTGCGTTGGAGGCATTCGGCCGTGCTCGTTCTGAACAGGCTTGAATACCTTCAACTGCATCACTCAGGGCAGCAATGAGGAAAATATGAGAGCGACCACAATTGTGCGACATGTGCTTGTAGCAGCGACAGCAGTCCTCTGCCTCGCCAACGTTACATCTGGCAGCGCGTTCGCGGCAGACCTGCTCGCACAGGCAAAAGCGAATAAGACGCTCCGTGTCGCAAACACGCAGAGCAGTCCGCCGTGGAGCCTGCTGGACGACAAAAATCAACCCGCGGGTTACGACGTTGCAGTAGCAAAAGAGGTCGGAAAGCGGATTGGAGTTCCCAATGTCGTGTTCATTGCCGACTCTTTCAAGAATTTCGTCGAGGGACTCAAGGCGGACAAGTACGACATTGTAATGAACGACCTGACGCCCACAGCAGAGCGGGCAAAGCAAGTTGATTTCGGTGACCCGTATGGCGTCGAGGAATTTCGAATCTTCGTTCGAAACGAAAATAGCAGTATTCGTAGCCGGGCGGACCTGAAGGGCAAACGTGTCGGTGTAACGACTGGCTCAAGCAACGAATCATGGTCTCGGGCACATCTCAAGGACTCGGACATCCGGTCCTATGACAACGGTGGTCTCGTGTTTAACGACCTCGGCAGTGGCCGTATCGATGCCGTTATCATTTCTCATTTCGGTGGGATGAAATACGCGAACGTCAATCACCTCCCAGTGAAGGAAGTGGGTGAGCCTCTCATCTATCAGCTTTCTGCGCCTGCTATGGCGAAGGGACAAACGGCGCTTCGAGCGGCAGTCGACAAGGCAATCGCGGATATGACCGCTGACGGTACGCTCGAAGCCCTTTCCAAGAAATGGGTCGGACCAGACTTTGACATGGTCGGCACTATCGCCAAGGCGAAGGAACAGAAGGAGTAAGCCATGCTGGAGCTTTTCGAGCGCTCGTTACCCCTACTTAAGAGCGCAGTATCGATGACAATCTTTCTGGGGCTTACTTCCTTTGTGCTGGGCTCGGCACTCGGTCTACTCGTCGCGTTATGTCGGATTTCGGACATGCGTGTCCTCCGAGGCTTCGCTTTCGCGTACGTATCAATCTTTCGCGGGACACCGCTACTTGTACAAATTCTTCTTATCTATTTCGGATTGCCACGGTACGGCATCACACTGGACCCAGTACCTGCGGCGTTACTGGCACTGACATTATTTTCTGCAGCCTACCTCAGTGAGAATTTTCGCTCAGGAATTAACGCAGTGGACAAGGGGCAGTGGGAAGCCGCGGTGTCTACAGGCATGGGTTATTGGAAAACGATGTCGCGAATCATCCTTCCTCAAGGGCTTCGCATCGCCATTCCACCGGTGGGTAGTCGCATGATTGCGCTTATCAAAGATACTTCTCTTGCGTCGACTATCACAGTTGTCGAACTGACCCGCGTTGCAGACCAGGTTGGCGCGTCTACCTTCCGATACATGGAGATGTTTCTGATGGTCGGGCTCATCTACTGGTTGATTAATCAACTGCTGACCGTCGCCCAGACGATTCTTGAAGGCCGTGTATCGAGGCGGTATGTATGAACCGAAACCCTAAGACTGTCGAAGTTCGCGGCTTGCAGAAGCGTTTTGGCGATAACCTTGTACTTCGAGGTGTGGACTTTGAAGTATCGAAAGGTGAAGTCGTCGTCATCATGGGGCCATCGGGCTCCGGGAAAACTACGCTCCTGCGTTCTTTGAACTTTCTTGAGAAACCCGACGCCGGAACAGTCAGCGTTTGCAACATCGATGTCACCTGTACAGGTCTTAACAAGCCATCTCGCGAGACACAGAGAAAGATTCGCGAGATTCGCCAGCGAACTGCAATGGTATTTCAGTCGTTCAACCTCTATCCGCACATGACAGCCTTGCAGAACGTCATGGAAGGGCCTGTCAGCGTCAAAGGCGTGAAGAAAGCCGAAGCCGCGGCACGGGGCATCCGGCTGCTGGAGCAGGTAGGTCTCGGGAGCAAAGCAGATGAATATCCAGGCCGTCTGTCGGGCGGGCAAAAGCAGCGCGTGGCGATTGCTCGTGCACTGGCGATGGAGCCTGAGGTTATTCTTTTCGACGAGCCCACTTCGGCGCTGGACCCTTCGTTACGAGAGGACGTACTTCGCGTGATGCGCGATCTCGCTGGAAAAGGCATGACGATGCTAGTAGTTACTCACGAGGTTCGATTCGCGAGAGATGTCGCAGACCGAATCGTCTTCATGGATGGTGGTGTGGTAGCTGAAAACACCAACCCCGAAAAATTCTTTGGAGCAGCGAGCAGCCCGCGCGTGCGGCAATTTCTAAATCTGATTGGGACTTGAAACCCTTGTGGCTTCGTGACGGTGGTACGCTTACCACCGTGACGACCGCAACGCCAGCAAGCCGCATCCAGATGCATCGCCAGCTGAGCTTAGAATCGCTGTGCGTCCAGCCGAAGAAGGTGTGTACGTAGACATCGTAAAACGCAAAGGTGCGAAGTTCGAAGGCGAACTGACCGTCAATGTGCGGCCCCAGGTCAACGCTCATAACCCCGCGTGGTCGTGCCATTCGAAATCGAGGCTCGAGCAACAGGCGATGCCTTCGCCTAAATTGAAGATGCCGCCCCGCGTTGGAGCGGGTGAACCGCAGCCAGCAGGAGTGGGACAACGCCTGCATTGGGATGCCTCAAGATTCCGCGTCCGTGCGCGTGGGTGGCAATAATGCGCAGCCGCAAATTATGCGGAGTTTGCATCGTACGGCTCGTCACGAGCGCCAGTGCGACGCGCCTTGCAGGGATCTGTGGCTCGCAGCAAACTGCACATAAAAAAGATGCTTTCCTGTTTGGGTTGTTACCCATTCAGGAGAATCATCGTGATCGGCTTGGTTCCTCTTCGACCGCAGCCTCAGGCGTGGTTGTGGCGCAGCGTCCTTTCTCCTTTCGCAGAGCGCTACTGCGAATATCTCGTTGATACCGGCTACGCGGCCGGCACCGTCAACCGCTACGTGAGGTGCGCCGCGCACTTTGCGTATTGGCTTACAACGCACCGTATAGCCGTAGCAAGTGTCGACGATCGACTTGTCTGCAGGTTTGTGAACGACCATTTGCGGCGATGTACCTGCCCAGATCAGATTCCGAGGTGTCGGACAGACGTGAGTGCTGCACTTCGGCATTTGCTGGTCGTGTTGGGCGCATGCGGTGTCCCTCGGTTTCTGCAGGCAGAACCGGATTCGGTGCAACAGGAGGTGTGTCGCTTTACTGACCACCTCAAGGACGTTTGCGGCCTAGCCGAATGCACGCGATATCAGCGTGGTCGAATCATTCGCGATTTCTTGCATCAGCGTTTTGGTCGCAAACACATCGACATGGAGCAGCTAACGATTCGGGATATCCGTCGTTTCGTTACGCGCTACCCTGACGGGTGCAATGCTGGAGCCGCTCACGTAGCGGGCGTGACGTTGCGCAGTTATCTGCGATTCAGGACCATGCAATATAACGACCCGGTCGAAGAGCTGATCGCGGCAGTACCGAACGTGGCTGGATGGAGGTTGGCGGCGCTGCCTGAAACGCTTTCGGATGCAGCGATTGAGCAGTTCCTGAACTCCTTCGATCGCGCGACTGCGTCCAGCTTACGTGATTACGCAATGGCGCGCTGTCTGGCTGATCTTGGGTTGCGGGCTGCGGAAGTCGTGCAAATCCAACTCGACGATTTAAACTGGCGCGAAGGCACGCTGCAAATCCGTCGCACCAAATCGCGACGGGGCTACGTCATTCCGTTGCCCGAGCCAACAGGTCGTGCGATCGCCGACTATATCCGGTTAGCCCGAAGGAAGACGACGACCTCCCGTGCTGTCTTTGTCCGGCATTACGCACCCGCCGACGTTCCGTTGGGAACCGGGCGCGTCCATCAGGCCGTGCATGCCGCATATGTTCGCTGTGGCTGGACTGAACAATCTGGAACCCATCTTCTGAGGCACAGCGTGGCCCGACGGCTGCTTCGTTCCGGCTCGTCGTTGAAGGAAGTGGCTGACGTATTGCGCCATCAGAGCATCGACACCACCGCGATCTACACGAAGATCGACCTGCGAAGCCTGGAGGCCGTGGCGCTTCCCTGGCCGGGGAGCAAATCATGAAGCGTCCTGTCAAATCGGCACACACAATGGTATCGCTGGTGGAAACGTATCTCGCAGAGCGTCGCTGTCTCGGCTTCGACCTTGCGATCTCGGGGCAGGTGCTGATGAACTTCGCCCGCTTCGCGGATACGGCGCACGATCGCGGTCCGATCACCGAAAGTCTGGCCCTTGCCTGGGCACACTCGACACCGAGCCAAAGGTCCATTACCTGGGCGCGTCGGATCGAGGTAGTGCGCCCCTTCGCGAAGTACCTCAGGCAGTTCTATCCCGATACGGTTGTTCCGCGACGCGACTTGTGCGGGAGGGCCCATCGTCGTCTGGCGCCGCACATCTACACGGAGCAGGAACTCGGCGAACTCCTCACGGCGTCGGCGGCGATGTTACCCGTCGGTTCGATCAGACCGCTTACATATGAAGCGCTGTTTGGTTTGATTGCGGCAACCGGCTTGCGTATCTCGGAAGCCATCAATCTCTCTCGAGACGACGTGAATCTTGCTGAGGGCACGCTCACAGTGCGCGAGACGAAGTTTCACAAGTCGCGCCTTATTCCGATGCATCCTACCGTAACTCTGGCCATGAAGCGTTACGCTGCTCGCCGTGCGCTGGTCGTCGCCGCAGAGCCGTGCGATTCGTTCTTTGTGAATCTTGATGGCAGGAAGTTGCAGGCCCGAACGGTGCACTGGGTGTTCGGTCGGCTTCGCGAGCAACTCGGGTGGACTTCTCGGGGTGACCACGCGTTACCTCGAATCCATGATCTTCGCCACACGTTCGTGTGCCGGTGCATCCTCAAGTGGTATCAGGACGGCGTGAACGTCGACAACCGGATGATTGCGCTGTCGACATATCTGGGGCACGTGAAGCCGAGCGATACCTACTGGTATCTGACTGCGGTTCCCGATCTCATGGAAATCGTGAGCCGGAAATTTGCGTGCTTTGCCGAAGGGGTACGTCATGACTAAAGCCTGCCTAGTTCCTTCCTTCGCGACGCTCCTGCAGGACTTCTTCGTCGAACGGTTGATGCAGCAACGCGCGGTGAGCCCGGAGACGATATCGAGCTACCGCGATTCGTTTCGTCTGTTTCTTCAGTTCGCATCGGATCGCCTTGGCAGGTGCCCAACTGATCTGAAGCTGTCGGACATGGATGCGCCGCTGATCTTGGCGTTTCTGCGACATCTCGAGGTTG
This sequence comes from Paraburkholderia sp. RL17-347-BIC-D, assembly GCF_046027915.1. Lineage (NCBI taxonomy): Bacteria > Pseudomonadati > Pseudomonadota > Betaproteobacteria > Burkholderiales > Burkholderiaceae > Paraburkholderia > Paraburkholderia sp. RL17-347-BIC-D. Next base: position 5,178 of record NZ_JARESS010000083.1, on the reverse strand, counting down.
AGCGGCGCAACAGCACGCGGACCCGCAACGTTCGACTCGCAGCGTTGCGCTCGTTCTTGAAGTACGCGGCACACCGTGACGTCGCGTCGTTGGCCGTTATACAGCGCGCACTCTCCGTGCCGATGAAGCGGTGCGATAAACCTATGGTCGGATTCCTGTCACGCGAAGAGATTCAGCAACTGTTGACGGCGCCTGACCCGGACACCTGGTCGGGTCAACGCGACAGGGTTCTGCTGGCAACGATGTATAACACGGGGGCGCGCGTCTCGGAGATGCTGGCACTACGCGTCAGTGATGTCGTGCTGGGTACATCACCCTTCGTTCATATTCTTGGCAAAGGACGCAAGGAACGAACGGTGCCTTTATGGCGATCCACGGCTAGGCTCATCAAGGGGTGGTTGCCGCAGATCCAGGATGCATCAAGTCAGAGGCTCTTTCCAAATCGATCGGGAAACGCGATGACACGCTCCAATGTCGCCGATCGAATGAGAATTGCCGTAACGCGCGCGAAGGACCAATGTCCGCAACTCGCCAAACGGCGTGTTTCTCCGCACCTGGTTCGTCACGCGACTGCCATGCATCTACTTCAGTCAGGCGTCGACCTCTCGGTCATCGCCTTGTGGCTGGGACACGAAAGCCCATCGACAACACACTGCTATATGGAAGCCGATCTGACGATGAAGCAGCGAGCGCTGAGCAGGATTCAGCCACCGGAAGTGAAGAACCGTCGCTATCGACCACCGGACCGCATCCTCCAGTTCCTTGAGTCGCTGTAATTATGCGTAGCTCGCCGAACCGCGAATCCCTGCAGATCGCGTCGGCGACTCGCATGGCACTCTTCGACAATGAGTAACTCCGCATAATTTGCAACTGCGCATTATTCCGACAATGCACATAATTGCATTGTCGGAACAACCGCTTGTTCGCGCCGGCCACCTCGTCCTGGGTGAGAGCAGACGCGTTTCGGGCAGTTGCCCCAGCATGTAGCATGCGATGCTGCGGGCAATGTGTGTTGACACGTCCTGCCGGATGCGTTCCTCCATGGACGCGCGATCGGTCTCGGTGTCGTACTCGAAAATCCCGGCACGCCACACACCCTCGATCACCCGAAAACTCAACACGTTGCGACGGACCCGCGTACTCGAGATCTCGATGCGCGGCGTGCTGACGAGGCGAAACCGGTCGGCTGGGCATGCAGTCGGCAGTTTGGATAGATCTGTTCGTGTCCGCGCCGGTCAGGAGAGCCCCATATTTTTAGACGGGAAGTTTGGCTGCGCAACCGATCGCCAATCGTCACGATGTTGAGTCCGAGGAGACGTTTCTGCAAAACGCGGGAACAATTTCATGCGGGCCAATGGCACGCGTTGCTTTGCATCAATCTGTTTCTTGGTGCAGCCGGCCGGTTGGGGCCTCGCACAGACGCTGGGAACAAGTTTGCTTCGGGAAGCTTTGCGGAAGATTGTTCCTCCGACGGGCGTTTGAGGCATTTTGTAACTTTCCCGACGCCTCACGCACGTCGCCTAATTTGAATTCCGACGAAAGTGCTCCCGCTTGAGGGGACCCCGTGCAGTGACAGGGAGGCAGGGCTCGTGGGATCACACGACGTTTGTTTCACCTCTAGAGCTAGAAACAAATTTCTGCAAGAAGCGGGAACAGCTTTATGCAAACCGACGGCGCACCGGCGATAAGCATTTAGGATTGCTCAATTTTACATAAAAGAAATGATCGATTTCGTTGACTTTCTTGGCAATCACAATCCAACTGCCAAACTTTTTTGTTGGCCGTACGCACGGTTGCGTCGGCGCCGGGCGGACCGCGTAGAGATGCACTCGATGTAGTCGCGAGTTGCGTGCACTGACGCAGTGCTCGGCCAATGAGAGCAAAATTTCTGCAAAAATCGGCTCGAGCCATTGATCACAGGATGATTTTCAGTTCTGGCGCCTGCGGCGAAATCTTGGGAATCAAACGTCATCGGCCAGGTCCCTGATCTCGAGCCTGAATTGCCAGCCTTCAAAGGCACCGAGCATACGCCCGAAATCGTCCCAACCGATTTCCCTGCCATCCACGACAACGACAGGAATGTCGCAGGATCCTGCCGGATCGGACGAAATAAGTCCCCGCACGGTTTGGTCACGGATCTGGAACTGGCTGCCGTTGATTGCCAGATCCTTGACTGCCAATGCGCGCCTCACTTTTTCAACGAGGCGGCCAAGCAGGGTCAGCACGTCATCTTCCGGTTTGCCGATGATGCGGAATTCATAACCTGCACGGAACCCGTCCTGAATCTCGAAGGCATCAAGCACGAGCATGGTGCGCAGCAGACGCATCTGGAAATGGAACTGGTGCGCGTTGCCGGCGCAATCCATCATCCGGATCGGCTCGAGCCGCACGTTTTCGAAGTCAGTCACGCCATGGCGCCTCGCGACTTCCGCATTGAAACACTGGGTGCAAAGCAGGCGGTAACCTCCTTCGACAGAGCCGTAGTGGATTGCATCGTACGCAGCAGTGGGCTGCGCACACTGTTCGCATCGGTCTTGATTCATTTGGCTCTCCGTGGTCGGCCAGACGGTTTTCTGGACGTGGGCATGGGGACGAACGCGATGCAGTTTACGAGGTTGGCTGCGGCTAGCATCACGTACCTGTCACTGGCTTCCGGATCGATACGTTCAAGCCAGTCCGCCGTCCGTGCCGATATGCATGCCAGCAGGTTCTGCTCAGGATGGTCTCCCATGTATTGCTGCATCAGACGATCCTGCTGCGACGGGCTCAGGTCTTCGCCCAGCCTGACGGTGGTCACGTAAATCCGCTGCTGCAAGTCCTGATCGTCTTCTGTGATCAGCGGCCACGACCGGCCGGACTCCTTCATCGCCTGAAAGCAGAGAAGCAGAAGCTCGATGGCGAACTCGGTTTTTTCCATCGAAACACCGAGCTTCGGAAGGACGAGAACCGAGCCGAGCATATGAGGCTGGGCAAGGAATATTTCGTCGGTCAATGCCTCTTTCTGTTGGAGGTTCATAGCCTCTACGGCTCTCATCGCCCGTGCCGCTGCCTCCAGCGAAATGCGGGTCATTCGGTTTTTCTCCTGTTACGGATGATGTGTAAATCGCTGGCCGGTTATCGCCGACCGGGTCGGTCTTTGGCGATTGGTCCTGGTGTGCACGTCGTCCGTCGTCCCGCCCGGAAATGCGATGGAATCACGCTCTGGCATTTCGCTGCCCGTTCGCTTGAGCGGCAGACAAGGCCGCAGGATCAGCGTACTCCATCCTTGCCGCCTGCGTTCGGATGCCAGATTCCTCCGTCCGGGGCGCGCCGGTCGATGCGCAGGATGCCCTTGTGCAGATAAGGTGACCCCCTCGCGTCAAGCCGGGCGCGCATCCTGTGATTGACGTCGTTGTTGGGATAACCCGGATGTTCCGACGTGTTGGCATCGTGGATCACGACGCTGATCGCTTCTTCCTCAGTCAGATGACATTGCTTACGCTTGTGTTCATCGAACACGAAATCCGTCGCGATAAGCGCGAAACCCTGACACCGGTTGGGATCATCATCGTGGTCAGGCTGGATGTCGCCGCAGCGCCAGCAGAAGCCGGCGGAGCCGAGAAGTTCGAGGCGAATATGGAAATCGGAATGGTTCATCTCGACTGGCGAAGCGGGGTTGCGGCGGCTATTTGTGACAGAGGCTTGCCGGGTTACGGTTCCTGCAGCTTTCCTACGGTGGGTGCGGCGGTCGTCCTCGACGTGCAGATGGGATGCCGGTCGTTGTGATCGACGCGTGCCGCAGATTCTGCTGGGTGAAGGGCAGGTCGGTGCCGACGTCCGTCTGATGAGGGTCGGCACTGTGGCGAACCCGTGCGTCCAAGCGCGACGCAGCGCTGAGTGGATCGTCAGGCGCCAGCGCATCGGCGGCGCGCCGAAACACCGTCCTGACAATCAGGCAGACCGCCGCTGACGTCAGATGTCACGCGTCATCGCAAGTGATGCCCATCACTGCCGGACCAGGCTCGACACGACGGTACCGATGGCAGCCCTAGAAAGGCCTCGTACCGTGCAAAGTCGGCATCGACACCGGGAGCCCGCGTTCGGGCGCGACCTTGCCGATGACGTGCAGCCACCATTTGCCGCGGCCGCTGGAAGAAGTCGGGCGCCCTGGCGTTCGCGGCTTCCAGGACGCGCAGCGCGGTGCAGGAGCCGGACCAGCCCGCGGCTGCGCTCGTTGTGCTACTCATCGCGCTCGTCAACCACCGCGGACGCCGTAAATACAGCTTTGGTGTCTTCGGCAAGGCCAGTATCCGTGGAAGCGATCAGGCCACATGGTGTTCCTGAAAAAGCTCACCGTAACGAGAACTGTGAATCACGAAATACGCAACTAACTGTCTATGCCGGCTGCGCAAACGCCAACCCAGGAACCGTCTGCAGGGGATGGGCTACGTGAATCATGGTCTGACACTATATTTCCTCTAGCCATTCTCGCTCAGGGGCGCCTCGCGGAACTGAATTGTGCTTCCGTCGACGATTGCGCAGCAGCTGGCTTCTGGTAGATTGATTGTGGCGCGGCGCAGTGCAAATACAGAAGACCGCGAACGATTTTGTTGAGGGAGGTTATGGAAGTTCATGATCCCGCAGCCGCCGTCTCGCCGGATGGGCGCGCCGTGGTTTTCACGCTGTCTGTCCGCGGCCGCGAGGTCGAAGGTGCCGTTGCGCGTGACGCACTCGAACAGCATTTCTGGCTGACGCGTGGCGCCGACGCGGCGCGCACACTCAGGACATTTGAAAACGGCCGCAACCGCATCGTCGCGGTCGCGCAAAGAAAGCACCTTGCGCGGCCGGATGCGCCGCTGTGGCTGACCGTCGACGACTTTGTGACGCGGTAACCGACCGTTTGCAGGCTGCAGCGACCGTCGCGTTGGTACGTGTCTGCCGCACATAAAAGCACGATCGTTCAAATGTTGTTAATTAAGATTATGTAAAATTGTCAGGGCAATTAACAGAAACTGACAGCCGTGTCGGCTTTGGCAACCAGACATGGAGAATACAAGAAGACGCTGCACTGGCCATTGCGAGTGGCGATTGCGAACTAACTAGAAGCAACGTCCCAGTCATTTCCGTTGAGAAGCAAAGCGTCGAGGCGAGGCGAGCCGACCACCATCGTAATCTAGGAGTGTCCGACCGTCGGCATTG
>NZ_JARESS010000082.1:0-24222 GCF_046027915.1 Paraburkholderia sp. RL17-347-BIC-D | reverse complement strand
CGCGTTGTCCTCGCGCAGTTGCCGGTTTTCCGCCTCGAGTTGCCGGATACGCTGCTGCTCAGCGGTCAGCGGCTTGCCCTCGCCGGGGCCACCAGCACGCTCCGCATCGTACTGCGCTACCCAGCGGCGCACGGCTGTCTCAACAAGGTCCATCGACCGGCTCACCTCGCTGACCGATAGTCCCTAGTCCCGCACCATCCGTACTACTTCCAGCATGAAGCTGGCGTCAAATTGTCGGCGCCTTCTTGTCATCTTGCTCGTTTTCCTCGTCGATTCGAGATTGTCCTCCTATCGACCTGTCCGAGGAAATTAGACCACTACACACCTCATCCCACAGTCGCTCAAATTTGTCTCGCGCGATTGGACCGGGCAGACCTGACGCCAAAAGATCGGCAAAGTCGGTTTCGATTTCTTCTATCGGGCGAGAGGACATATTCAGAGTCCGAGACACGTGGGAAGGCGACAACAATCGTCTCGCCCAAATGATAACAGTGTCGATCTACGCCCTAGCGAGCGAAGGCGGGAGCCAAAACGTCAGTGTTGTGTTCGTCTGGGCACGAACGGCTCGTCGGCACCCCAAGAAAACCCGCCACAACGGGCGGGCTAACTGTTTCCCGGAGAACGCCTCTTGGTGACAGAACTACCGGCGCCGTGGTCAGGCCTCTCGCGCCCGATTACCGCACTTGATGTAGTTTGTCACCCCTTCTTCAATACGCGGCTCTCCCCAACGGAAGCGAATGTTCCGCTGCCACGCGTCGAGCCTCAACGTTGCAAATATCAGTGATCGTCGGTTGAAGAGCGGCTCCTTCTTGCCCCACGCGGATCGCGACAAGACCCGCCGTCACTCGACCGTTCGATCACGCCTTAGAAGCGGGTGCGCATGCCGGCACCCACCACCGCCTGGTTCTTCGTTGCCGCAATGCCGCCGATATAGGAGCTTGCGCCTTCAAATGCTGCCTGGCCCGAACCCACCTGTGCCGACAGACCGCCGCTCAGGTGTGACCAGTTGGCGATCGCGTACACGTCCGTGCGCTTCGACAGGTTGTAATCCGACGACAGGCTGACCTGGCTCCACTTCGGCGATACTGAGTTCGAGCGTTGCTGAACTTGCCATCGGTGTAGGTGTAAGCCACGCCTAGGGTCAATGCCGGGGTAACGGTGTAATGCGCGTTCACTTCGTAGTTCGTGAAATGAACATATGCGGAGTTCGCAAGCGACAAAGCCGCGGTGCCACTGGTGAACCCGGTTGCATTGTCCAGCTTGCTGTCCGTGATCACAAAACCAATTTTCGCCGAGCCGAACGTGTAGTTCAGGCCGCCGCCGAAGATGCGCTGATGTCCTGCAGTCAGGGCCGCATCAGCGCTGGTGCTGGCGGTGCTGCGATCCACCGCGCCACCGGTGTTGGTGACTACGCCCAGGCCCGCAGTGCTGTTGGTCAGGCTTGCCGATTCGCGCTGCGCAGCACGTTGGGCCATCACGTCGATGCTCAGGCGGTAATTGAACGCGCGCGTGGCGCCGGGGTAGTCGCTCGACACGCTCAGTTGCGCGTCAGGCAGCAGTCCGGCTGAATAAGCTTGTGCCCAGGCGATGCCGAGATCATCGCGGGACCGCTTCAGGTCGGGATTGTTCGCGACCGCCAGCATCGCGACTTCGTCGATGTCGAGCCCGTCGGATGGATCGAAGCGATGCGTGACCAGGTCAGGCAGCGGCATGGTAAACGGATCGATCTGGACGCGTTCGAGCGAGCTTGCCGAGGTCGAAGTATCCTGCGGTGAGAGCGGTTCACAGTGATACCACGTGCAACCGCCGAGCAGCATCGTGCAAATGGGTACGAGCACGCGCAGGTTTGCTGCGGGGGCGACCGTCGATCTGGCCGCTGCGCGGCGTTAAAAACGGTCAAAAGTCGGCTCCTGAACAATACGGGCGATATCGCAGAACAGGTGCCGATTCTGCTGATATAAGGAGCGCTTAACGGGGATTTAAGCTTCCGATAAAGAGCCCGTCAGCGTCGCTAAGCTTCCGCCACGGAGGCGATAAGGAAACGTTAAGCTAACGGGCCGGACAATGTGGGCAAGCTGACGAGAGGAGCGGCCATGCGTCTGCTACTGGTCGAAGACGACGACATGATTGCGGAGACCGTAATAGGCGCGATGCGCCGCTCGGGCTACACGATCGATTGGGCCGAAGATGGCCGCGCGGCGGAACTGTCACTGAGGAACGGCGTGTACGACCTCGTGCTGCTCGACCTTGGCTTGCCGAAGAAAAACGGCATCGACGTACTCAATGTCTACCGCAAGAGCGGCGGCGCCGCGCCCGTGATCATCCTGACCGCGAGTGACGCTGTCGATGACCGAATTCACGGCCTGGACGCGGGCGCCGACGATTACCTGATCAAACCATTCGACCTCGACGAACTGGCTGCGCGCGTGCGCGCGCTACTGCGGCGGCGCACCGGCCAGAAGCAACCTATCTATGCGCACGGCGAACTCACGCTCGATCCCGCGGCGCACGAAGTCACCAAAGCCGGCGAGGTGCTGCCGCTCGTGCCGCGCGAGTTCGCCTTGCTGCAGGCGTTGATCGAAGAGCCCACGCGTGTGTTCACCAAGCCTGAACTGGAAGAGAAGCTGTACGGCTGGGGCGAGGAGGTGGGCAGCAACACCATCGAAGTGCATGTGCACAGCTTGCGGCGCAAGATCGGCGCGGAGCAGGTGGTGACCGTGCGCGGCGTCGGCTACCGTCTGAAGACGTGCTGATGACGTCGATTCGCCGCTGGCTGACTTTTGGGGTGGCTGCGGCCTCGGTCGTGGCCGGCTACGGCATCTTTCACCGCGCGCGGAGAGGCGGGCGAACCGTTCGACTACGAATTGCGTACGGTGGCCCTCTCGGTGCCCTCGAATCTCCAGGGCACCGGCGCGGACGAACATCGCAGCCCGACTTCGGCGACCTGGCCGGCGACCGCGTCGTTATTGAAATCGAGGGCCGCGCGGGTCTGCTCGTCTATCAGTCAATGCGGGTACCGGTGTTCTGCGGCAGCCCGAGGGATTCAGCACGGTGGAGCGCGAAAAGTATCACTGGCGCACATTCGGAGTGCGGCAGCAGGTGTTGGAGTTCAAATTCGCTGCTAGCCATGTTCATAGCGGCGCTTTCAGGATCACTAATAATGCTAGCGCGCCTAGTACACGCCCGAGAACTCGGCCAGAGGTGTCGGTCAGCACATCCCGTCTTGAAGGCGCGTAAGCGCGGTGCGAAGGTGATGCCATCGTAACGACGGAGCAGGCAATGGACGACGCAACGGGCGAGGCCGTACCGACGGGCGCACGGCGCCCCCGGCAAGGTGAAGCATTCTGGCGCGAGATGGTCATGGCGTGGACCACAAGCGGACTGGGCCTTCGACGTTTCTGTCGTGAGCAGCCATGGAACGTCGCTGCAAAGCGGTGAGCCTTCTTGCCAAGCCCAAAGCTCATCGATTGAACCGGGGTCGGACAGGATGAGGATACTGAAGCGACATCATCCCTCGCGCCTGCACACAAATCTACAACGGCCCTCATGAGGCGCTTACAAAGCGGTGACCGTGATAAAGCGATTTCTTTTTCTTCATCACTTCATTCTACCGCCGCCTCCCCATCATCCTGACTGTGGCCAAAAACGATCCGGAAGACAGGCAGCCGCGAATGTGCCCAGATGCAATGCAAAGCAGTGCTACGAGTTAAACCTTAAAAGAACCTTAAAAGGACAGTTCAAAAAGGCTGCTCCATACGCTTGTCTCGCGCTCGAGCACGCCGTCATGCAGGGGTCCTGTCATGCCAGATGAAGCCGTCCCCGTTGCGCGAGAAGGCGAACGGAACGTCGAGCATGTCGGCGTACGCAAGCGCCTGATGAATGCCATCGCGCACCGTTTGGTTGTTGTCTTGTGCTTCGACAAACGAAAAGACTATCCGGCGCGCGGACTACGTGCTGTATTTCAAGCTTGGTATTCCGCTCGCGACGCGCTTCGCCCGGTTGCCCCGCACGACGACGCGACCGCAGGTCAGCGCGACTTCTTCCAGCAACTGGGTATTCAGGTCCCATCCGGCTGCAGTGATCCGCCGGCGAGATAAATTTGCTGCAGATGTCGCGTTCTTAAAGCGATTTTTATTCACTGGGTCTCTCGCTTAGCGGTCCCGGTTTCGTAGGGAGTGCTGTTCGTTTGCCCGTGTTTTATCAATCAGCCGCATGCAGGGCGCGACGACGACACGAGGTGTTTTGTCAAGTTCTTCGGGGCTATCGAGTAGCGCTCGCTGGCTTCGGTCTCGCGTACGTGCTCCAGGATCTCGTCGAGCCCTGTCTGGGCTTAGCTTCTGAACAAATGAAATAAAGTCGTCCGGACCCAAAGCCCAGTTGTATGGCACAGCGAACACACGCTGAACGCTTATGAAAGTAAAGTTTCGCGTGAAGTGCTGACAGGATTTGCTCGGCGCAATTCTCCATACCCGATCCGGAAAGGACATATTTTGGCAAATGCATGTTCTGGCGGTCTGGATATCGGCTTCGCCTCTCTGAGCTATTTGCAGATTGGATTTTTGGGTCTCGTTCAAGGCATCACTGAGTTGCTGCCCATCTCATCGACGGCGCACATGCGCATCGTTCCCGCCATGCTCGGCTGGCCCGATCCGGGGTCGGCCTTTTCCGCGGCAATGCAACTGGCTGCGCTGGCAGCGGTCGTCAGTTACTTCTGGCGCGACGTGCGAGGCGTTGTAGTGGGGAGCGTCACTGCCATCAAGCGGCGTACGTACCAGGATGACTCATTTCGCCTGGCGATAGGAATCGTGCTAGCGACGGTGCCCATCGGCATGGCTGGCCTCGCCCTGTCGTCCACGCTTAATGCGTGCGGCACGCCCCTGAGACGTCTGTCAGTGATTGGCGGCGCCTGCATTGTGATGGCCGTTTTGCTAGCCATCGCAGAACTGACCTGTAGTCATCGCCGCACCGTCAACGAGATGCGTTTGCGCGACGCACTCATTGTCGGACTCGCGCAGATAGGCGCCCTGATCCCGGGCGTGTCGCGTTCCGGATCGACCCTGACAGCAGCACTCTTTCTTAACTTCAAGCGTGAGGAGGCCGCGCGCTTCTCTTTTCTGCTTGGGCTACCCGCTATTGCCCTAGCCGGACTGAAAGAGCTTTGGGTACTCTTTCATGCGCACGTTCCCCTCGAAGCGTGGTCGTTACTGCTTTTCGGACTGGTGGTCGCAAGCGCATCGGCATTTGTTGCTATCTGGGGACTCATGAAGCTTCTCGAGAACTTCTCCACATGGCCGTTTATTGTCTATCGCGCGGTGCTTGGTGTATTGCTCCTCTTCGCCGTGCAGTTCAACCTAGCTTAGCTAGCAACGCAGTGGCTGCACATGTGGTCCGGTACAGCAACGCGGGGGTTCCGAGAAAAAGACGAGGCGGCCGAGGTAGACGACATCCCTACCGTTACGTACCGCCTCGAGAGCACCACTACCCCCCCGACTCGATATTCACATTGAGTACAGCGTACGTCGCCCGCCGGAAGCCTGAGCCTGGAGCGAGGCCCCCTCTTGAGCAGGCCTCAAGCCCGCGTGAAAACTTCTGGGGAAGTCGATTGGGTTTACCATGGTGCCCGGACAGAGGCCGCAGTGCGGAAAAGTCGGCGTCGCGAGGCCGCAAAAACCTGCGCCAGCACGGTCGGCTCAGTCGGCAACACCGAGGCCTGTTCACACTGTCTGAGTTCATCGACGATGAGCGCGAAATTGATGACGGCGGGCAGCATGACGTTCAACTTGCCGAATCGGCAGAAGATACGACGGCAGACTTTGAGGCGACGAAACTGGCGTTCAACGTCGTTTCTGCGCTTGTACATTTCGCGGTAGTATTCCCATTTTTCAAGACGGTCGATTTTTGGTGGCACCCTCATATACCTTGCTCAGCGGTCCGTCACATAAGGGCCCGCCGTGGCGTCGCTTCACGATTCATCTGCATTGCATTCCAGCCGCCTCCGAGCGCCTTCACCAGTCCCACCGACGACACCATGCGTTGCCCGGCGATAGCCGAGAGCCTTTGCTCCGCTGTGAAAGCGGAGGTTTGCGCGACCAGCACGTTCACGTAGCCGACCGTGCCTGCCTTGTATTGATTGTTCACAATGGCCAGCGCCTGTCGCGCCGACTCCACGGCTTGCTGCTGGACCACGGTCTCCTGCTCGAGAATGCGCAGCGAAGCGAGATTGTCTTCCACGTCCTGGAATGCCGCCAGCACGGTCAGCCGGTACGTGGCGACCGTCTGGTCATAGGCCGCCCGGGCCGCTTCGGTCTGGGCGCGGCGTAAGCCACCGTCGAACAGGTTGGCGGCAAGATCGGGACCCAGCGTCCAGAAGCGCGACGGCGCGCGCAACAATTCGGATACCAGCGAACTCTGGAAGCCTCCCGTCGCCGACACAGTCAGTGTCGGGAAAAACGCCGCGATTGCGACGCCGATCTGCTCGTTCGCGGCGGCGGCTCGGCGCTCGGCCGACGCGATATCCGGACGCCGCTCAAGAATAGCGGACGGCATTTCGGCGGGCACGGCGGGCGGCGTCGCGTTGAGCGGCGACGGGGGAATCGAGAATATCGACGCCGGCTGGCCGACCAGCACCGCAATCGCATGTTCGAATTGCGCACGTGCTACCCCATTGTCGATGGCAGCCGCCTGCGCCGACTGCAATTGTGTTTGCGCCTGAATTACATCGGACCGCGCGATGAGACCCTGCGCATACCGGTTTTGCGTGAGTTGCAGCGACTGCTGAAAGGCGACGACGGTATTATCGAGCAACGTCTGCGAAGCATCGAAGGCGCGAAGCTGGAAGTAGGTCTGCGCCAGCGTGGCTTGCGCCGACAGCCGCGCGTTGGCGAGATCGGCAGCGGCGGCTTGCTGCCCCGCCTGTTGCCCTGCAATCGTACGGCTCACTCTTCCCCAAAAATCGGGCTCCCACGATGCGTTGAAGGAGAGATTATAGCTCTTAGTGAACGGGCCTGAAGGCGATTGGGCGCGCGATTCAGACGCGTTGAAACCGACTGTAGGAAAATATGCGGCGCGGGCTTCGCCGACCAACGCGCGTGCTCGGCGGTAGGCCGCCGCGAATTGAGCAATGGTCTGATTCGACTGATTGAGCTCGTATTCAAGAGCCGACAGCTGCGTGTCGTCGTAGATGGACCACCACGCGCCCCGATCCAACTGATCCGCGGGCTGGGCAACCTTCCACCCGTCGGGCGCTTCCTTGAAAGCGGCGGGCACGACCGTAGCGGGGCGCGTATAGTCCGGACCAACGGCGCAGGCGCCCAACATCCCAGCGAGAGCGCACAAGATCAAACCCGGAGAGCGCGCTCGAACGCACGCACGGCAGATCATTCTGGAACACCGCCCGTTGCGAATTCTCATACACTAACCCGCATTGCTTTTGATCGATCGTTTGGCCACTACTTCTGATACGAGGAGACCCTCGAATTGTACGCAACAGCCAAGCTCTTTTTTCTCAAAAGCCCTTGGCGCCTCCCCTCCCCCGGAGCAGCCGCGACCGCGTTTCCCACCGCCCTGCAGACTGCGCGCTTGAATTCTTCGCTCCGCTCATGGAGCGCTATCAGGCCGAGAGCGTTCGAGCGGGCCAGTAGCGAGAAACCCGCCATCGTCTCGTTATACTACTAGCGCTCTGCGGGCTGAGTGGAGAGAATCGCTCGGGATGGCGTAACAGCAGATCGAGTGCCAGTTCAGCATCGGTGGGATCGTCCTGGCTCCGCTTGGCTCGAACGCCTCACGATACCTGGCGAGCGTCGAGGGATTGAAAAAGATTGCACGCGAGCCGCTCGGAGCTGATACCTCGACGTGCACGTAGCGCCTCCTATCATCGCGTATATGCCCAAACTGAATGACGCGAATTTGAGTGTGCGGGGCGGGCGCAAGCCACTTTTTTTTCCACCAGGTAATGCAAGGACTTCTCGGCGGTGCTCATGGTCATCTCCTTCGCTCGCCCACCCCGCATCCGGCCAGAGACTCAGGTGCTACGACCCGTAGCATAATGCGACGGGGATGGTTACAGCGTAGACCCGCTCACCAATTTACGATAGTTAATGTTTTTAACTGTAAAGTGTTTTATTTATACATTGTTCGTCTTGGGCGATCGTGATACCGCGCAAGGGTCAGGCTGCTTAACCTTTGGAAACGAAACTGCGCGAACGCGGTCGCCCACCTCATAGGTCGAACGAAGTGGCCGGCAGTGGCTTGTGAGACACGCGAGCGTGAGTGCCCGAAGTAGATCGAGTGAGTCGACCCGGTTACCGTCGGCGCATCCGCCTGCGATGAGCCATCCGACACTCCGCCGGCGCCCGTGCTCCCCGGCGCCGTGACATCCTGCGCTTGAACGCGCGCCTCCGCCGCCTGAATATCTGCTGGGTAGTTCACATCGTAGGCAGCCGGGCGGTACCCGGCGTGTTCTGCTTGAATCAGATCCGCGCGTAGTTCGGCACGCGTCAACGGACCCGTAGTGTCCTGTGCGAACGAGGCAACTGGGGTGGCGAGTACGCCGGCAATCAGCGCTGCATAGATAAGGGTCTTCATAATGAAATACCTCCTGCACTTGAATTTGGTCAGCTTCACGCCGCCGTGACTGAAGCCTCCGATCTCACTACCTCGTCGAAGCAGGAGTGAGTGATCCTTATTCTGTACAGCGAAGATTGATGCACACTGACGCTCACATAACATTGGTGTCATGTTCGCTTCGCCTTTCAGGAATGACGGGGCCGCCTCGGAAGCAGGGTCGTCTGGCGCCGGACTTCAAGACGATAGCCGACTTCCGTCGTGACAACGGCATCGGAATCCGCAACGTGTGTCGCCGCTTCGTAATGCTGTGCCGTAAGCTGAAGCTGTTCTCGCAAGCGCTTGTTGCCATCGACGGCAGCAAGTTCAAGGCAGTCAATACGCGCGATCGCAACTTCACCGAGGGTAAGGTCGATGAGCGCCAGAAGCAGATCGAGGAGAGCATCCAGCGGTATCTGAACGCGCTGGAGACTGCCGATCGTACTCAACCCGCTGAGCTGGAGGCAAAGACAACCCGCTTGCAGGACAAGATCGCACGCTTGCGCGAGCAGATGCGAAACCTCGACCAGATCAAGGAGCAACTCAAGACACAGCCTGATGGCCAACTCTCGATGACAGATCCAGACGCACGTTCCATGGCGACGAGCGGAAGAGGATCAGGCGTGGTGGGCTACAACGTACAGGTGGCAGTTGACGCGAAACACCACCTCATCGTGGCTCACGAGGTCACAAACTCTGGCAGTGACCGGGCACAGCTCAGTCCTATTGCGAAGGCTGCGCGCGATGCGATGGGCAAGACCAGACTGCGGGCAGTCGCGGATCGTGGCTACTATAGTGGGCCTCAGATCAAGGAGTGTGCGGACGCAGGGATTGCGGTCATGCTGCCGAAGCCCACGAGATCAGGCGCGAAATACCATGGCCGATTCGCCAAGGCAGGCTTCATTACATTGCGCGGGACGACGAATACCAATGTCCAGCAGGAGAACGGGCAATTTACCGCTACACCGTCGAGGAACACGGAATGCAGCTACACCGTTACTGGAGCAGCGCCTGTTCGCAATGCGCGATGAAGCCACAGTGCACTCCGAGCGACCAGCGACGGATAAGTCGATGGGAGCATGAGTCGGTGCTGGAAGCAGTTCAACGTCGGCTGGACAAGACGCATGATGCGATGACCGTGCGCAGGCGAACCGTCGAACATGTCTTTGGAACGTTCAAGCATTGGATGGGCTACACGCACTTCCTGAAGCGCAGGCTGCCCAACGTGGGAACCGAGATGAGCTTGAACGTACTCGCCTACAATCTCACGCGAGTGCTGAAAATCCTGGGCTTCAAAAAGACGATGAGGACGATGCGGCTGGAGGGTGCGTGAGCACCCCGTAGACCTGAAACAAAGTCCTTACACTCGTCTATAACGCGTCATAGGGATCGCCTTCTCGTCAGCGCCGTGATGGCCGCAAAGGCAGCCAAACGCGACGCTGGGGTCAGCGGTCACGCGTCGCATTGTTATGCCATCGGGTTTCCACACAACCTTATATGGACACCGCCCGGTTTGCCAGGTTGATCTTGATGTGATGTTAAAACGAGGTATCGGCTGCGGTCTTATATCCGGCCTGTAGTGCAAGCCTAAGCCCGCGGGCCCTGATGGAATTCGCCGGGAACATCCTCATCTGGGCCACGCACTTTTAAGCGCAAGGCTGTGTTCAGGTTTATGTTCCTGCGGTCCGACCTGTTTCGCCATCACATGTTAATCAACCTCAGCAACCTATCGGCACTTCACCTTGTCTTTCGTTGCTCATCTGCTAAGCGGGTCTCACGCTGACGTAATTCTTCTCGTACGTCCTGCCGTGGGCCAGAATGGCCCATGCGGTGCGTGCCATCTTGTTGGCGAGGGCTACTGCCACAACATTCGCTGGTCGTCGCTCCTGGATTGCCTTCTGCCATGGAGTCGGCACCTTCGCGTGATACATCACCGAACGAGCGCCGTGGATCAACAGCGTGCGCAGGTACGGATCACCTCGCCGGGAGATCGATCCCAGCCGGATCTTGCCACCGGTGCCGCTTTGCCTGGGCACCAGCCCGAGGAACGAGGCAAACTCGCGCCCGGACCTGAATGTTTTTGCATCCCCAATGGTAGCGACCAGCGCAGTCGCCGTAAGCCTGCCGATGCCTGGCACTTCCGTGATTGCCCGGCACGCCGCTTCCTGCTTGTGCCACCCACTTATCTGCTTCTCAAGCTGGTCGATATCCTGCTCGATCCCGTCGATGCGTCTCAACTGGTCCTGCAGGCTGCTGAATATGGTCCCCGGCAGCGCATCCTCGAGCTCTGCCATGCGGGCTCGCATCTCGGTGAGGCCGGCCACGCGTCCTGCCCGGAATGACACACCGAACTCGTAGAGAAGCCCTCGTAACTGGTTCACCTGCATGGTGCGGAACTTGATCAGCAGCGAGCGCATCCGGTGAAGACCGAGCATCGCCTGCTGGTCTTCTGTCTTTGCCGCTACAGTTCGCATCCCCGGTTGCTGCACCGCCGTCCAGATTGCCTGCGCATCCGCCGCGTCGGTCTTGTTGGTCTGGACAAACGGTCGAATGAACTTCGCATGCAACAGCACCACCTCGTGCCCGAGCGCCTTGATCTT
The DNA here is from genome assembly GCF_046027915.1 of Paraburkholderia sp. RL17-347-BIC-D. NCBI lineage: Bacteria > Pseudomonadati > Pseudomonadota > Betaproteobacteria > Burkholderiales > Burkholderiaceae > Paraburkholderia > Paraburkholderia sp. RL17-347-BIC-D. Next base: position 13,021 of record NZ_JARESS010000082.1, on the reverse strand, counting down.
GCGGGCCCACCAGTGCGCGCTACCGCATGCTTCAAGCGCCACCCGGCCCGCAGGCCGCTGCCCAAGAAACGCGATCAGCTCGTCGCGTCGAAAGCGTCGATTGGCTATCTCGCCGGTTTGCGCGTCGACCCAGTACATCTGGAAGATCTGCTTTGCAACATCCAGTCCGTATGTCGTAGCATTCATTTGGGCCCTCCGTTCCTCAAGTGGACGTGTCGAAACGCCACTCTGGCACATTGATGCCGATCGGTTCTGGAGGGCCTCCGCGTTCCTGCTGGACCCTGCGTCCCCGAAGGGAGGACGGTGTCCATTCCATCTAGGTCGCAGGCTGTCGCATGCGGCGTCGGATGGGCACGGGCAGCGAGTTCACGCTCAGGCTGCCGGTCGTCGAACGGCCCGCCACCGTTTGCGACGGCGCATGAGCGGATTGCCCCCGCGATCTATAATTTAACGGTGCATTGGTGTGATAGAGACGCGCGGCGCCTTTGTTTCTTTGGGCAGTGAACGCACTAGCCGCGATGCGCCATCAGCATCCGGTAGGCCGCTTCTACGCGACGGGCGATCAGACCTGGAGGCCGCCATGAGGAATCGTTTGACGACCAGCTTTACGTCATTCGTTGCGGCGTACCTGCCCGCCGTATTGCCGCAGATCTCACTGGCTGCTCGTCTCCAACGACTATGTACTGGGGGAATGATGGAAACAACGAAGCCCGGCTCCGCCACAACTCCGCTCGACGTTCCCAACGTTGATCACTTCCGCTTTCACCGGCCTCACGCGCACCTTGCGCCAGCGTTTGGCAACGACAAATTCGCCCTCAAGGCGGAAGCCTTCGCTCGTTTCTTTGGGACGCCCTTTTTCTTAGGCGCACAGACGGTAATCGTCGGTCTCTGGATTGCGGTTAACGCCCTCGGCTTTACGAAATTTGACGTTTACCCGTTCATTCTGCTCAATCTCGCATTCAGTCTGCAGGCAGCCTATGCCGCGCCGCTTATCTTGCTTGCTCAGACGCGACAAGCAGCGCGCGACAACGTGCACGCCGAGGCTGACGCACAACACAGGGAGGCTCTTGCAGTTGCTAACGCACAGCGGCAGGAAATTGCTGCCCAAACCGCAGCACAACTGCTGGAGTTGCTGCAGCGGAATACCGACCTGACCGAACTTACCCAGAAGCTGATCCAGCGGGTCGAGACGCTGACCGGCGAGTTGCACGAGAAACTCGTGCAACGAGAGCTAAAACAGTAAACACGGCTCGCCGCAAATCTTGTCGTGCATGAGCTACCCCTCGACGAGCGTGACACGCGAGCCAAAGGAGCGTCGGATCGCCATGGCGAAGGGAGCTCCCGATCGATGACGGCTGCTCATAGAATGGCAGGGACCGGCCAGAAGCGGTAAGTCGAACGCAGGCACCAATTTGTGCCGTCGTGCCATCGTCTCGGCAAGTTGACGGTGGAACGACTGAAAACCGCCTTTGACTCCCTTAAGCGACTGTTAAGCGACCATCAGCGATGCTTGGCCATGGTTGCTGTTTAACATTGAACAAGGGCACTCGATATGAAAAGCGACGCGCAGCAAATATTGGAACATGCGGTCAGCAAAGTCCCGCAAGTCACTTTGGGCTTCTGGATTGTCAAGATTGGCGCGACCACGCTTGGAGAAACGGGCGGCGACTGGGTGACGATGTCGCTTAACCTGGGCTATTTGATCGGCTCGGCTATTTTCGCGGTCATCTTTGTCGGGCTCGTTTCGGGACAGATTAAGGCTGACCGGTTTCATCCGTTCGTATATTGGGCGACGATCGTCGCGACCACGACACTTGGCACGACCATGGCTGACTTCTTCGATCGATCGCTTGGCGTGGGTTATCCGGGCGGCGTCGCCATCGTGTTCGCACTGCTGCTTGCGAGCCTCGTCATCTGGTACAAGGCGGAGGGCACTGTGTCGGTCCAGAGCATCACGACACGCAAGGCCGAGTGGTTCTACTGGATCACAATCCTGTTTTCGCAGACGCTCGGTACGGCGCTTGGCGATTGGGTAGCAGGCTCGGACCGCGGCGGCCTAGGTCTCGGATACGAGTATGGCGCGCTGATTTTCGGAGTCGGCCTGGCGATTGTGGCGGGTCTTTATTTCTGGGCGCGTGTCTCGCACACGCTGCTTTTCTGGGCCGCGTTTATCCTGACGCGCCCGCTTGGCGCGACGCTTGGAGATTTCCTCGACAAACCCATCGCTGAGGGCGGTCTGCACATCAGCCGGCTGTATGCATCGCTGATATTGCTGGTCTTCATTGTTGCGAGCGTCACGCTGATTCCTCAACGCCCGGCAACACGGGTAGAGGAGGCGTGAGCGAGCGACGAATACAAGGAAGGCGCTTGATGGGGGATGACTTCGCCTGCTGCCGGTCTGACCTGTCGCTGTCGCTGCCTGTCGCGTCCTGGATCAAACCGGTCATCAGGCGCAACTCGCGAACGTGTGCTATCGAGAGAGATTGAAGGGCCGTTGTGGGTTGATGCTGTTGAAAAAGTCTCGGCAGTTGGCTAGCGCACCGCCGGCCAGAAAATCAACCGCTCAGATCGGCCTACAAGCCGTTCGCGGACCTCGGTTAAGGGTAAGCCACCCCATGAAAAACCTCGCTATGTAGACCGTCGCCGACTTCTTCGACAGCATCGGTTGACAAGAGGCGTTCGCTCCCCCCGATCGCGGCCGTTCGCGAGGCTTGCCATACGCTGGAAAAACCTAGTTTCGGATGCACAGCGACCACGCTCTTGAGATAGTTCTTCTTAGCTCCGCCCAGACTGGACGCTGCAGAACGGTTCCTTCACAAACCGCTTCTTCGACCCGGATCGAGACCATGAACAACTCGTTGATCTGCGCAAACAGTGTCACGCACTTCCACAGGTAGTCGACATACTTGATGGTCTGCAACTTGCCCGTTCGCCCCGGCCGGAATTCGACTGTGGTGTTGGAGTTCGTTAATTTCGCTAGCCAGAGACGGAGGTGCGAGCGGGCGTCCCCGCCAAGGCCAGTTCAAGCTGGTCCATCAGTTCCAGCAGATTGACTTCCCCTGCTCTCCCGCTTCTGCATAGGGCTGCTCCCCTATAGCTGTCGAAATACGCGCTGGCGTCGATGGCACCACCAATCGTCAAGCTCCAGCGACATCTGTTGTTGAAGATCGCTAATTCTGCTAGCGGTGCCCATAAGGGCGCTAATGCTGCCCGTTTATTTTGGTAGCGTGGCTTTTCCATCGGAACACGAACACTCTGCCCGGAACGACTAACTAGGCGCAGCATGATACCTCGGTTTTCGACGTCCACACACGCACTTGAGACGGCATCCGAATTAACTCCGAAAGTCCAACACCGTATGGGGTTTTCGGTCGCCTCAACAGCGTAGCGCTTGCCCGCAAGGCAGCGCCGCAAGCAGAAGTAGAAGGCCTGGCAAGAAAATGCCCACTGCAGCGAGCAACGCGCCCGTCCAGTAATCCGGCGCTTCGACCATCATCTAGGCTAGAAATGTATCGAACGCAAACAAGGGGTAAGGGATGGCCTGCGCGGCGCCATTGAGCACGCATTTTTTCCGAGATTCACTTCACTCTGACAGGAGCACGGAGTAATCGTAAGACAGTGCGGCGATCACCGCTTGATCTTAAGATATGTCCGGCTGATTGCGGGTCGACTGTGCACCCACAGCCGCGACGCAAGCCACGACGTCGGCCGGTCGCGCACCTCGAGTCGAGTAATCGAGCGAACGGCATTTTCGTCGTTTCCGGGGTAATTCGACCCCGCCTCGCATGTGTAGAAATGTCGGAAGCCCGCTTGAACGGCGACGCGTCGATAGTCGTCGTCGTAGTAGCCTTGAGGCCAGCACAGATGATCCGAGCCCGCGCCAAGCCGTGCTTTCAAGGTCGTGCGCGAGTCGATGAGGTCGCGCGCGAGTCTCGCGCACTTATCGTCCGCATCGGCTGACACTTGATCCCATCTCACATGACTATGCGTGTGGCTGTGAAATTCGAAGGTTCCGGCTTCGCGCATCGCATCGATCTCCGACCATCGGAGAATCGCGCGATCGCTTTCCCCGTTCTCAATCGCCATTTCGCCGTCGCGGTGATTGAGTAGCGGCGGTAACACGGCACCTGAGCGCGCATGTGCGCGCGCGCGTCCTTCGCCGATCCAACTTGTCACCAGAAAGCACAAAGCGGTCAATCCGTGTGCCTGTAGAACTGGATGCGCATGCACCCAGTTGTCAAGATAGCCGTCGTCGAATGTCAGCATGACGGACTTTTTCGGCAACGGCTCTCCTGCCAGATACGCGGCTAGTTGCATGCTGCCGATCGTCGTGTAACCCGCGTTTGCAAGGTACGCCATTTGCGCCGCGAAGTGATCGGGTGATACCGTAATCATGCCCGGCGACGTGCTGATATGGTGGTACATCAGCACGGGCACCGCTCTGGCGGACCGGGTCATGCCGCCGGCCGCCATCGACTGCATGCCTGGCGCCGACGATTGATACCGCGCCGATATAAATCGATGGTCTCGTTCGCCATACTCTCGACCGTGAAATTGCTATCCGTCTTGAGACGGCCGGCCAGTCCGAAACGCGCGCGCAATGGTGCGTCGTCGACCAGGCGCGTGAGCGCGCTGCGTAATGCATCTACGTCCTGTGCGGGCACCAGCAAGCCGTTCACGCCAGGGTCGATCAACTCGGGTACGCCGTCCACGTGTGTGCCGATCACTGGCAGACCCATCGCCATTGCTTCTATAAACGCCTGGCCAAGCGCTTCCTGGTGAGTCGGTAGCACGAACAGATCACAGCCACGCAGCACGTTGTTGATGTCCTTGCGAAAGCCCAGCAAATGAATACGATGGGATAGCCCGAAGCCCTCAATCATCGACTTGAGCCTGTCAAACTCTCCACCCTCGCCAGCGATCACGACATGTAGATGCGGCCGGTCGATCATCATCGGCCTCACCGCTGCGATCAGTTCAGCGTGCCCCTTATTCCCGCGGAGCATCGCCACGATTCCAGCGATGACAGCGTTCGAATCAAGTCCGAGTTCATCGCGCAGCGTTGAATGCGTGAGTGGGTCCGGTTTAACGATGCCGTCATATATTGTTTCCACACGGCTTTCCTGCATGCCGGCGGAAATCAGATAGTTGCGCACGTAATGACTCACCGCGACGACGCAGTGCGGGATCCAGTTATATGTAGCCAGCGACGTGATGGGCAGCGCCAGATGCCGAGTCCGGACAATCAGTGGCGTTCCCGCGAGACGTCCGGCCATCCCGGCGATCAGGCTGTCATGACCGCTGTGCGTATTCAGCACATCAAAGCGACGCCGGTCAAGAATTGACCGGATTGTCAGCATGGAGCGCCCGTCGGCGCCGCCGCGCATGCGTGCGTGATGCACCGTAAAGCCTTCGGCTTGCGAACGGCTCCCGAGCGTTGCATCGTCAGGGCAGACGAGTTCCACGTTGTGACCCAACTCACGTAGCGCGATCATTTCCTTGAGTGTACGTACTTCCTGGCCGCCCCAACCCCGAGATGACTCGCTATGGAGAACCCTTAATGCTTTCATGCGCTGACTGTCTCCTCTCAACCACTTTTTATCGCCGGGGAGCCGGACCCGTAACGATTTGTAATATTCAATTGGGAGCAGTTCGCTCTAGGTCAACACCGGCGTGTTAACAGGTTTTACGGCGTTCACCGGTCGACAACGGGCCATGGAACATTCCGCTCCGATGCCTGTGCCATCGATCCGGCCGGCCGAATCCCCTTCGCATTGAATCTCTGAGGTTTTATTGAGTTAATCGCAGGCGTTTCCGGCTCAATTGCGGGACACGGTATCCGCAATCCACACCGAATCTACAGATTCACTCTGAAGGAAACCTTAAGCGAGTCGGGCTGATCACACACGCCATGCGCCCTCTTACGCGAAAAGCCAGGCTTATGCCGCCATGAAAGGGTCTAGCCTCCGAGTCGCGCTAGAACCTGAGAGTAGGTAAATTGCCGTCTGTCAGGGCAGTACCGGGCACGGAAACGGACGCGAGTCGAGCCGTGGGTCCCTGAAAATTGGTCAAAAGAGTTCCAAGGCCAATCTAACGCGGAGCTGGAAGCGGAGGTTACCGTTAAGGCGCATATCCGCAGAGAATCGAGCGAGAGCCGGTCGTTTCCTGTTGCAGTCACAGGCGGAGTGGCGAATAGCCCATCACGGATATGGTCGCCCAATTCCCAATTCAAGTTTGCGCTGGACACACCGATAAGAAGCAGGATAAACGCACCATTTCTTCATTTCATAAGAAAGTATTACCGACGTTCGACGTGTTGCTCGCCGATCTCGCGATTCCTGGCATATCGGGTATCGAACTCATGTAAAAAGCAGTGAAGTTGAGGCCAACGCCGCGCGTCATCTCGCCTCGGGCGACGAGATGCCTGACTCCAGCGCTGTCGTTCCGCTGGGAGATATTGCGCAAGCCTATACATTGCACGACTGGACGGCGCACTGGACAACTCCGAGCTTTAAACGCTCTCGTCAATGTACTGGCGACAGTTCGCGTGAGATCTACGTATTATCTAAAACACTGCATACATAAGAGGCGATTGCGTCGTTGGCGACTGTCTCAGCTCAATCCAAAACCCGACGGACGAAAATCGTCCTGAGCGACCGGAACGGGTCCGATGCCGGACCTAAGGAACAAGTCGAGTCGCTTCTTACTGAGCAATCAACCGGGCGATGTGCCCGTCCCTGTGTGGGCGTTTCAGCCAAGTAGAAATCGTGACCCGGTTGCGCTGTGCGATGACGGGACGCTCCCAAACGGCTCAGCAATTCCGCCTTCTTGGCGGCAAACTCCTCATCGCTGAAAATCCCTTCGCGTGCAGTTGGGCGAGCTTCTCTATGGTGGCGAACACGTCTGCCTCGCGGCGACCGACTGAGTGCTGACGGGCTCCTCCTGCACCGGCGGCGACGCCGGCTGCGGAACCCCACCGACCGAGGCAACCGGCAGGCTGGCGACAGCAACCAAGCCGTGCTGGCTCGCGAATGTGAGGGACGCGCCGCGGGACTGCTGCTGTGAGAAGCCGCTGATCTGGTATCGAGCGTATCGTAAATCGTCACCTTGCCGTTCACTTCGATCGCCGGCGCCGGGGCTGTGCGAAGTAGGCATAGCGGACGTCGTTCTGCGCGCCGGTGCTGTTGGGCCGCCCCGGATCAGCGGGCCACGAGTCACCAGAGGTGCCGGGGGCGGGCGGAACGAACAGACTTACCGGTCCAACCGGTCCGGCTGCAGTCCGCTGCTGGTTGCTGCCACCGTACTCACCGCTCTGCTGTTGTTGCTGGCCGCCGCCGTCGTTGCCGTGCTGCTGAATACCCTGGCTCTGCGACTGGAAGCTGCCGCTGCGAATAAGGTCGGGCTGATTTGCCATCAGGCGGGAAAGCTCGAAACAGAGCCCATCGACCCGGCCGTTCAGGTAGTTGTTGACATGTCGGAGACCATGGTCATTTCCACCGCATCCACTGGCCGGAGCACCAAATTCGGGGTCATTGAACTGGGCCATGCTGCCGTTACCGCGAATCACAGACTCCAGCATGCTCATCACGGCGTCCGTGCTGAAGCCATGTCGCTGGGCTACTTCTTCGATCAATTGCTGGCCGGCGGGGGTAAGTTTTCGCATGGTGATCCACTCATAGTTTCTTCCGACACCGGATTGTATAAACTGCAGCGCCCCTGCTGAATGCCGGACGGGGCAATTCAGCGAGGATCGCGAGAATTAGGCAACGTGGCTGTGGAACAGTTCAGTGCACCAGCGCGAGACGATCGGTGGACTGACATATTCTTTCTGGTATGGGCGGTCGTGGGCCAGTACCGCCCAGATCGTTCTTGCCATTTCGTTCGCCAATGCGACGATCACCACGTTCAGCGGTCGTCGCTTCTTCATCTGCTCGATCCATGGGCCCGGTTCCTTCGCGTTCGTGACGACGCTACGCGCACCGTGAATTAGCATCGTTCGAAGATACGTGTCGCCGCGCCTACTGATCCCGAGCAGCTTGATCTTGCCGCCGGAGCCGGTCTGCTTTGGCACCAACCCGGCCCACGCTGCAAATTCGCGACCGGAACTGAACGCCTTGGGATCGCCCATCATTGCGACCGCCGCAGTTGCCGTCAGCATTCCGACGCCCGGAATCTCGCTGATCGCGCGCACAGCCTTGTCCTCCTTCTTCCACGCACGAATTCGCCGCTCGATCTGCGCGATCTGCCCGTCCAGTTGCGTCAAGCCGTTCCACTGTTCGCGCATCGTGTCGATCAATACTGTCGGCAGACGCTCCGACACCCGATCCAGGACCGCCGGTATCGCCTTGTCGAGCGCCGCCCGACCTTTGCCCATCACTTCGCCGTATTCGGTCAGCAACCCTCGCAGACCGTTGATCTGCATCGTCCGGAACTTCACCAGTTGCTCGCGCAGGCGGTGTAGTGCAAGTACCGCTTGCTGCATCTCCGTCTTAACCGCAACCGGCTTACCTGGCTGCTGTACCGCCAGCCAGACCGCCCGCGCATCCGCCGGGTCGATCTTGTTTCGGATATTGAAAGCCTTCACAAACTCGGCGGGCATCAATCTGACCTCATGCCCCATCCTCGTCAGCTGCCGTGCCCAGTGATGCGCACCGCCGCATGCTTCCATCCCGATCAGGCACGGTGCGCGATTCGCAAAGTACTCAAGGAACTTCGTTCGCTTGATGGGTTTGTTGACGATTTCTCCCGTCTTCGCGTCCACGTGGTGTACCTGAATCAAGTTTTTTGCAATGTCGATACCAACAGGCGTGAGCTTCATGTCGAACCCTCCAGTTAGCCAGTGAAGACCTGAATAATCTTCCAACTTTGGCAACCTCGATACCGTCGGGCCCGTGAACGTCCGCTGGAATACGGGGGTAGGAGGCGCTCATTTCATTCTCACGCAGCGGCTTGATTTTCCCGGGAGACGGGAGTCATATCGCCGAAGGATACACATTCACGAGCGCGAATCGGGCCCGCTGGCCCCTCGCCACGGTGGCGCGGCTCCTCAGAGTCTCCACGAATGGTTATTACGGGTGACTGGCAAGACAGCCATCGGCGCACGCATGCAGTGACACGCAGTTGCTGGCGCGCATCCCTACCCTGCATGCGAGCTCGCGCGGCACGTCCGGCGCACCAAGTATTCACGCGCCGTTCCCGCGTGAGGGAGTGCACGTGGGGCGCAAACGGGTCGCCCGTCTGACGGGTCTGGCTGGTCTGTACGGGGCCACGCCGGCGCTGGAAGGTCGGTCACATACCAGCGCACGGGACCTTACCATATCGCCTTTGCACGACTCAACTGCCTTACCGCGACAGAACCAGGATGCGCGCTGGCATGATCAGACCGTCAATTACATTCAGGTCAATGGCATTTAATACTTCGGAGCTTTCTTTCGGACAGTCACCCAGCAATAGAGCCGCTATCTCGACCGGAAGCTCGTACGCTGGGCACCGGGACTCTGCGACGCGCGGCGATCAATTGTGCGAGAAACTCCGCGCGCGGGAGCCGCCCGATCCGGCAGATGACGCCCCCCATTGCCAAGGAATACACAAGTATCAGTCCGAGGTGCGACTTATCGAGCGCGGACAACTGCCCATATGACGGAACGAATATGTCGTCGGCAATGCTAAGTCCAAGAATCATCGCGACGATAGCGGGCGCAAGGTCGAAGCAATCATCGACGACAGCGGCTGCAATAAGAAAACACCGTATCCGGCATGATCGGTTCAAGAATGTGGCGAAGCATCGCATGGGCAACAGACGCTAGCGCAAAGACCATGCATAGATATGTTCGAAATCGCTGAGGTGTGTGACAACTTGAATTGTTTGCTTTCATAGTGCCCAAAAGACAGGCTGACGATGAGTCCGATGTCGAAGCAAGCGCATCTCTGCTACAAGCACGGCTTTCGTCTGATAGTGGATAGCTTGAGGATCGTCGGATTGCGGATAAAAACTACAGGACATGCATGGACGCAGCCTTACGGCGGTCGATAAGCGGCGGAACTGGTCCTCCTCGATCTTCAGCCCCTCCTTCTGCGGCATTGCAGGTCAATTCTGGTCATCAGGAGCGGCGCAGATCGTGCGGCTTTGTTGAAATTACCGTAACCGATCATCTTTATTACATTGTCGACATCTTCCGTCGAAGCGATCAAATCCCGGCTATAAGTCAATTGTTTCTTACGGAAGTTGAATCGTTTCCGTCGCATCGTTGCGCGATATCCGAGCGTGCACCGAACTACATTCACGGCTGTACCACCGGCACCTACGATGAAAAAAAGCTTACTTTCTATCAGTCTTGCGGCCGCGTTTGTGCTGTCCACGCAGGTTCTCGCCGCGCCCTTCCCTCAACCTCTTCGACTTCTGTCCTCCACGCCGTTGCCGGCAGTGACAGGAGGCGACTTCGACCACTTCGCCGCTGACCTCACACGTAACCGTCTCTATGTTTCTGCGGAGGATTTCGGATCGATTGAAGTGTTCGACCTTCCTTTAGGCGGCCACCTCGCCAGCGAGAGGAATGTGGCTACTCACCCGCACAAGATTCTGCTGGGCGATGACGGCAAGGCACTATTCATCGCCGATGCCGGGTCCTCGAGTCTCAAGATCGTCGATACTCGAAGCTTTCAGATAGAGAAAACGATCCCCGTGAAGCCGCAACCGGATAGCGGTGTCGCCGATGACAGGACGGGCATTTTCTATGTCGGAAATGGCGGAGTTAAATCACATGAGGATCACGCTCAGATCAGCCTGATTTCAATGGTCGACGGAACTCTTCTAAGAAACATCGATGTGCCTGCGGGACAGGTGAAAGCTATGGCGATCGACAGGGGCAAGGATCGTCTGTATATCAATTTCCGCGACAGAAACGAGGTCGGTATTATCGATCTTAAGACCCGCAAGATGACTGGCATCTGGAAGGTACCTGGGCCGAGTCGCAACTCGGCAATGGAGTTCGATCCCGCCACGAACCGGCTGTTTATTGGTGCCCGCAATCCGGGCAAGCTGTTCGTGCTCGATACTAACGAAGGCGTGGTTGTGCAGGCGTTGGACATCGTCGAAACATCAGACGAGATTATTTTCGACACACAGCATCACCGCCTCTATATTGCCGGATCGAACGGGCTCGACGTCGTGCGTCAGGTCGACAAGAATCACTATTCAGTCGAACAGCACGTGAATACCTTCGGTGGCAAGACCGCGATCTTCATTCCATCGCTCGAAAAGCTATATGTCGTTCATACCAAAGGGCCGTCATCATACGAGGCAGGGCTTCAGGTGTTTTCTGTTCAGTGAATTTACAACGAGGCAGCGACTTCCCCGTTGGCCAATTCGCGGCGCTTGATTCTGCCTCCGTTTGCGCTCCTTTCACTTCGCTCTTACTCTTTATGTCAGCCCTCTTGCATGGACTGGAGACATGGGTAACAGGTGTACGGAGACATGGGTAACACTCTGGGCGAGCGAATCGCCTGGAGCCGGCCATGCCCCGGAGCCCGAGAGACACCATGAATCTGTGTCTGGAGTTCGTTCAACTGGCCTCGCAGCAAGGCACCAACCGTCGCGAACTGTGCCGGCGCTTTGGCATTAGTCCGAAGACCGACTACAACTGGCTCGATCGCCACGCGCAGGATGGCGCCACCGCGCTGACGGATCCCGTCGTACCAACCGCCGGCACAATGGTCCGGATCCTGCGTCGACACGGCCTGATCGTGCCCGAAGCATCGCTGGCGGCGAGACCCTGGACGCGCTTCGAGCACGAGCAGTCCAACGATCTGTGGCAGATGGACTTCAAGGGCTGGATTGAACTCGTCGACGGGCGGCGCTGTTCGCCGCTGACGGTGCTCGATGATCATTCACGATGTCGTGCTGGACGCCTGCGGACCGACCGACACGCAGGCCGTACGCAGGCGGCTGCGCGAGTCGTTCCGTCGTTACGGGCTGCCGTTGCGCATCAACGCCGACCATGGCTCGCCGTGGGGAAGTCCTGCCCGGCCAGGACAACTCACCACGCTGGGTATCTGGCTGATCCGTCTGGGCGTGAGGATCTCGTACAGCCGCCCGGCACATCCCCAGACCAACGGCAAGGATGAGCGGTTTCACCGTACGCTGTGATTGACGCCTTCAGTTTTCTGGCGGAGAAAAACCAGCGAGATTCATTGCTCGGGGCAAACGAGCAATGACGCAATACTGCGGAAGAAAGCCTGAAGGATTGATTCAACGACTTTGCAGCAAGATTCAAGCATCCTGTTTGCCTGCATCGCCAGTTTGAGGCGCCAGCATGCTAATACTTCTCATGTTCGGAGTACTGTGGTAGTTGACCTGCTGCGCAAGTTGAAGTGCGGACGGGCGCCAGCTCGAACGGGGGCAATGCTGCACGCCAAGCCACACCGGCATCAGTTCGTGTCAGTTTCGGGATGAGCCGCTGGCATGCCCCGTGTCTTCACCAAGCGCGCTCCGTCCGTTCCGTGCTGGATCACGTAGATTTCGCGGTTATGGGCGATCGTTGCCGCCGTCGGCGGGTAGTCGTCATCGCGGGTCGGCACCAGCCCTTCGGCCTGTGCCTGCTGCAACTGCGCCATGACATCCGCGCGCGTCAGCCCCGACGTGCTGGTTTGCGCAAAGGCATTCGCGCCGAACGTAAAGCTGAGTGTGGTGACGGCAACAGCAGCAAACAGTTTCATGATGTCTCTCCGGGTAGATGCAACAAATGAGTGGCCTGAATCGCACCACCCATTCTTGTCATTTCCCCTGTCAGAACACTGACCGCGAAATTACCGTTCTGTTATCTACGCCGTCCCGGCGAAACGCCGCGTGAAGCCACTCCACGTCCACGCGCATTCGCATCAGCGCCCACATAACAGAACGCTAATCTAGCCGACGGCAGCCGGTCAGCGCCGCCACGCCACACTCCTGACTCACGAAGCCCGCGTCACGCGCCCCCCGCAGCACTGCATCGACGCGTGTCTCCATCGGCCTTTTTTCAGGAAC